>NZ_JBSWYB010000020.1:0-74158 GCF_056160905.1 Leisingera sp. ABD4_442
CTGCTGGCGGATGAGGTGCTGGACACCAGCGGCAACGCCGCCGCGGCAGACGCGGCGCTGGACAGCTTCACCGTCGATCTGTCAGTGCCGCCGGATATCACACCGCCAGAGGTTCAATCATCCTCGGCGCCTAACTTGGGCGCAGCACAAGATGGCAGCACAGAAACACAGATCACGGTTGTCTACTCAGATGATGAGGCATTAGACGTTTCAAGCATTGATACTGGCAACATCACGGTGACCGGCCCGGGCGGCCCGCTGACGGTGAGCGAAGTCAGCCTTGATACAGGCAGCGACGGCACGCCGCGCACCGCGACCTACACGGTGGACGCCCCCGGCAGCACCTGGGACTTCACTGACAACGGAAGCTACACCGTAGCCCTGCTGGCGGGTGAAGTCCTGGACACAAGCGGAAACGCCGCAGCGGCAAATACCTCCCTCACCAGTTTCACCGCGGCACTGCCGGATGACGGGCAGCCCCCAGTGACCAGCGACGGCCATTTCAACGGCGTGGGGGCGGGGTCCGGATTCCGCTACAAGATCCAGATTGAGGACCTCGGCGGTGCCGGGGTGGCGCAGATCCGCGGCGGGTCAAACGATGCCTTCGTGTTTGTTGAGAGCGGCGCGCCGAACGACAACAATACTCTGGAGCAAGGCGACGGGTACTTTGTGTTTACAAATGATATTCCGGGCGCCGTCAGCGATGTCGAGGACACGGGCCTGACCAATGACACTAGCATCGTCAACAACCCCTTTGCCCGAAACGGGGACAATCAGCTGGTCTACCGCATCATGGTCCCGGAGGAACAGGCCGGTGAAGCCTTCAACTGGCGGTTCCGGGTCACCCGCGATGAACTGAACTTTTCCGGGCCGAACGCTATTAGAAACGACCAGCAGAATGATCTGCGTTTCAATGTTGTTTCAGTTGCCGACCCTTCAGTCACGCTAGGGGATCTGCGGCCGAATGGTGCCGGGGAAGATGGCGACTTCAACCAGGGCTTTGCCCGGGTTGTGAATGCCAACAACTCTGGTGCCTTCGGCAACAACATGAGCGCGATTGCAGAAAGCAGCGGCGACAATCAGGTCGTTTTCCCGGAAGCGGGTCTCTATGACGTGATTATTGCCGGCCGCAGCGTTGGGCTGCACATCGACTACTTCGAAATCTACCGCGATGGCAGCAACCCGAGCGCGAGCGGGGCGAGTTCTGCGTTTACCGCTCTCAACAGCACGTCTCCCACCGTCGCGAACCCTATTCTGGATGCCCGGCTCGAACCGGGTGACTCACTCGATATCACCGGCAACTTCGGCGATGTGGACGGGGACAGCCTCACCTATACCGCAGATACGCTGCCGTCTGGCGTTTCCTTTGCCAATGGTGAATTCGACGTCTCCCCAGGCGCACCGCCATCGGGTGGAACGTCCATTACCGTGACCGCCACAGACGACGATCTGAACTCTGCATCAGACACATTTGTCTTTACCGTCACGGAGCCGGGCGGGGCTGACGATCCGCCGGATCTGTTCCGCGTTGAAGCAGAAGACCTTGTGCTGACGACGGAGGACCTGACTGTTGAAAGCAACCCGCTTGCCTCTGGCGGAGAGCTGATCAAGGCGACAGACGATTTGCTTCAGATCGCGACATATCTGTTCGACGAGATCTCCGGGTTCTACGAGTTCCACTTCGGCATCTTCGACGAAAACGACGGGCAGTCGGAACTCTCCGTGCTGGTGAACGGCGGTTTGGCCGGGTCGGTAAACTTCGATGCGGATGCTGGTGGCAGCACGGCCTCGCCCGACAGCTTCAGGGTGGCGTCTGTGGACAACATCGCCTTGAACACTGGCGACCTGGTGTCGTTCGAAATCAACAGGGATGGCAACGAGCCGGCGCGCTTCGACTATTTCGAAGTCGATTTCGATGGCTTCCTGTAGGGGATGCCGGGCGCGCGCGGAGTGGTGCCGATAACTTCGGTGCTGATGCTTTCGCTACACCGGGGGAGCAGTTTCGTGCGTGCCGGAGTGGGCGCAATGTTCCTTATGGTGTGAAGGCACTGCAAAATGGGAGGGGCTGAACAGGGGAAGACCACCTTCGATCCAGCCTAAATTGCCCTTAGTTCTGTTTGAGCCGCGGTTCTTCCATATGGTGCTGTTTTTTATGAGCTAATCCTGCTCTGGATAGCGTTCGCAGATTTTTGGGGCTAGTTCCACGTTCGTGAACGTGGTCTCAGGAACCGGCCCGCCGCCGCTCCCGCGTTAAAACTCCATTTTACGGGTCTTTCAGGGGTATTCGGGAGTTTGCAATGGGAAGTGTCCCGGATTTGTCTTCAGGCGCCATAACGGCCGTTTTGCTGAGTATTGAAGGACAACCGCTCCGGGCCTCGTTCCTGGTTGAAACCTGCCTAAAATCTTTCTTTTGGGGCACTATCCAAGTTCTTCCAGGTTTATCCGGCCTCTTCCGGTTACTGCAATATGAAGTGTCTCCTAGCAGAGTAACGGCTGTTGCACGGACGCCCGGGGCGGCTGCCAACTCGCTCAGCGGATCACGTTGTAACGGGACCGGGCAGGTGGTCTCATAAACACATTGCTAGAAAAACTGATCACTTTCCACACCGCCCACGACAATGGTGACCTCCGCGGAATTGCTGTTGCCGTAGACGTCTTCGAAGCTGTAGCTGAAACGGTCCTCGGCCGTTTCACCTTTGGCAAGGGATCTAATGTCTCCGGCGGCGGTCGGGTCATACAACAGTATCCCCAGCTCCGCTTCGTAGGTCAGCCCGGCTCCCAGCTCGCTGGTCCCGCCTTCCAGGCGGAATACAAAACCTTCGGCGTCAAGAAGAACATCGTTGGCCAGGAGGTCCAGAATGTCAATTTCCGTGATCCCGTCCTCACAGGCAAAGAACGCATCCGTTTCATTGCCTTCAAGGTCGTAGATCCGCCCGGCGACGTCATAGGTCTGGCCGCCCTCCCTTTGCTCGCTGCTCCAAGAGATCATAAAGCTTCCGCCGCCGATCACGGTGATGTTCATGTCCCATTGCTGATCGCCGGTCTCCTGATTGACCAGGAACGTCTCTGTCGCGGCGGTGCCGTCGGAATTGTAGATCCGGGCGAAAATGTCATGCTGGTAGTGTCCCGAAACATAATCTTCCGCCGGGTAGGTATGCCATGCCACGACAAATTGCCCGTTCGGCAGATACTGCACGTCATTGTACATCTCGAAGTGGCGGGCATCCTGGTAGCCGGAAATTTCGAACTGTTCGACGGCAACGGACCCGTCCGGATTGTAGATCTTGCCGTGCAGATAGGAAACGCCGTCGTTGCCGGTGCCATCCCGGTGTTTCCAGGTCACCACGATGTTTCCGTCGTCATTCACCGAGAGGTTCGGCTGGATGTCCGATCCGGCCAGGTTTTCGGCGTTCACCCGGACCGGTTCAATGGTTTCTGCGCCGGCCGTGTTGTACCCGCCGAGCCAAACTTCGCCGTCTTCAACCCAGACTGCACAGAAAGAGCCATCTGGCATGACGCTGAAACGGCTTTTTGCATCAGCCGAGCGAGGGAATTCGCTGCGTGAACAGCCAGTTAATCCCCACCAGAGGTATCAACAGCTGAGCGGGCATCAGGCTGACCGGGCTGCCTTGTGCCGCCGGCCAGGAGAACCGGTCACGTTTCAGCCGCCTTTCGAACCAGAGCAAATCCCAGCGGTCCCACCCTTGGCGGATCTCACCGGAGGTCCGGCGAACGCCAATTGCGCTCTGCTGCAGCTGCGAAAGGCTATCAGGTGCCAATGGCTGGCATGGGCTTTTTACGTTGTATAACTCCGCATCGCCGCCGCCCTGAGACGGTCTGGTGTCTGGACGCATTGAGTTTCAGAGCCAGCAGATGACCGGTGCAGCCAGATCGATGGCGGAGAGAAACACCTTTGGGCATCCACTGCCGGCAGGCAACGCAAAGCATCGCCGAGAGGGGCTGTAACATGTTGCGACGGGCCGCCAGTCTTTCAGCCTGCCGGGCATGACCTGGCATCACTGCCCGGCAGTGCATTGCACAGCAATGCCGCGAGTGGGGCGGTTGCGGCGGCGTTTGCTGTATCTGACCTGCTTCTTCCGATCAGGGATGCATGCGCGTATCCCTTTGTCGTTCAATGCTTCTCTGAACCAGCCGGCGCCGCAGCCTTTATCGCCAAGGAGCCACTTCACCTTCGGCAAGCTGCTTAGCAGTACCCATGCTCCAATGTACCCGCTGACTCGCCCGGCGGCGACGAACAGTCTGAGCGGCCGGCTCTGGCTGTTACAGATGGCATGCTGCTTAGAGTTCATGCTGCCTGCTTTCAGTTGAATTGATCCTCGGATCAAATCCTGAGTTCGTCTAATCCCGTCAGATATGGATTGCTTGCAGAGTCTGAGAAATACAGTTGCCAGGCAATAGTGCGTGAATGTTTCTAAGTTGTTAATTTTGAATTGTTATTCTTGCTCTTGGAGATGTTCCGTAATTTATTGGGCCGGTTCCAAATTCGGGAACCTGATGCCAGCAGGCCTCCTGCTGCCGCATTTGCGTCAAAACCCTGTTTTACGGGCCTTTCAAGCGTGTTTAAGAGTTTGCAACGGAAGGTGTCCCAGATTTGCCTTCAAGCAACATATCGGCCGTTTTGCCGGGTACTGAAGAGCAAACGCTCTGGGCCTCATTCCATGTTCAAGCCCTCTTAAAACCCTCTTTTTTGGCCCCAACCGGGTACATCCGGCCGCTTCCGGCTACTGTAAGATCAAGTGTCTCCTAACACAGACCATGTTTCACGCCGGTTCAGGAGGGGATGCGCGGTTATGCTCCGGTTGCCTGGCCGGAGAATGGGGAACTGCAACGCGGAAACCGCTGCTGCCGGAACCGGTCTGAAACCACTGAGCCGGCCGGGCATCCCCAGGAAACAAAACACTCTTTACTTCGAAACGGCTCCGCAACGGGAGCATAACCGTAGAACTAAAGGTACATTCTAATTGAATTTTTACCTATTCGGGTATTCCTGACCTAAGGTAAACCTATGCGGCAGCGCGGCAATTCAGCCATTGACGCGCATTGGCCCGCGGCACAGTCTCTGGCCATGACAACTGCCTTGAAGATTTCCCGCATCCCCCGCCCATTTGACCCGGAACTCGGCGCGGAAGGCCGCGCATTGGTGCCGGAACTGTCTGGCGGTCTGGCAGATCTGGTGGCGGGGGCCTGCGGCTCCAGCCCCTATCTGAAGGAATTAACCGCGCGTGAGGCCGGTTGGCTGCCGGAGGCGCTGGAGGATCCGGACGCCGCCTTGCAGCGTGTTTTCGCGGACTGCCGCTCGCTGGACGCCGCGCAGCTGAAACCGGGCCTGCGCCAGGCCAAGCGGCGGCTGGCGCTTCTGACCGCGCTTTGCGATCTCTCGGGCGGCTGGAGCCTGGAGCAGGTGACGGGCGCGCTGACCGATTTCGGGGCATTGTGCGCAGATGTGGCAATCAAGGCGGAGATCGCCACTCTGATCCGCCGCAAGAAGCTGCCGGGCCTCACGGAGAACGATGTGGAAACCGCAGGCGGCCTCACCATTCTGGCGATGGGAAAGATGGGCGCGCATGAGCTGAACTACAGCTCTGACATCGACCTCATTTGCCTTTTCGACGAAACCCGTTTCGACCCGGATGACTTCTATGAGGCGCGCCAGGGCATGGTGCGCGCCACCAAGAACATGTGCGCCGCCCTCAGCGACCGGACTGGCGACGGCTATGTGTTCCGGACCGACCTGCGGCTGCGCCCGGACCCGGCGGTGACCCCCGTGTGCCTGGCGATGGAAGCGGCGGAGCGCTACTACGAAAGCCTGGGCCGCACCTGGGAGCGCGCCGCCTATATCAAGGCGCGCCCCTGCGCAGGCGACATTGCGGCGGGGGAGCGGTTCCTGAATACCCTCCGCCCCTTTGTGTGGCGGCGGCATCTGGACTTTGCCGCGATCCAGGACGCCCACGACATCCGCCTGCGCATCCGCGAGAACAAGGGCACCGGCGGCGCCTTGAACGTGCCGGGCCACGATATGAAGCTGGGCCGCGGCGGCATCCGCGAGATCGAGTTCTTCACCCAGACCCGGCAGCTGATCGCCGGCGGGCGTGACGAGGATCTGCGCCTGCGCGGAACGGTTGAGGGGCTGGCGGCACTGGCCGGCAAGGGCTGGGTGCCGCCGGACGCGGCCGAAACCCTCAGCGCCCACTACCGCGCGCACCGCGAGGTCGAGCACCGCATCCAGATGGTGCATGACGCTCAGACCCACAAGATGCCCAAGTCCGAAGACGGCATCGCCCGCATCGCCTGCCTGATGGACCGCGATCCGGCAGAGCTGCAGTCCGAAATCAGGTCCCGCCTGGAAGAGGTGCATGAGCTGACCGAGGGGTTTTTCTCCCCCGGTGCCGGTGCAGGCCCGGCGCCTGCAGCGCTGCCGGAAGACACGGCAGAGCTGGACGGCGCCATCATCGCCCGCTGGCCCACCTATCCGGCGCTGCGCACCAGCCGCGGCGCGCAGATCTTTGAACGGCTCAAGCCGGAACTGCTGTCGCGCGTCGCCAAAACCGCCAAGCCCGCGGAAACGCTGGTGGCGCTGGACGGCTTCCTGGCGGGCCTGCCCGCCGGGGTGCAGCTGTTTTCGCTGTTCGGCGCCAATCCGCATCTGATCGACCTTTTGATCGACATTGCGGGCACCTCGCGGGAGCTGGCCAGCTTCCTGTCGCGCAACTCGGGCGTCTTTGACGCGGTGATCGGCGGCTCCTTCTTTGATCTCTGGCCCGGTGCGGGCAAGCTGAAGGCCGAACTTGCCGGCCGCCTGGCCCAGGAAAGCGATTATGAGGCCCGGCTCGACGCCACCCGCCGCTGGTGCAAGGAATGGCATTTCCGGATCGGCGTGCATCACCTGCGCGGACTGATCGACGGCCAGCAGGCGGGCGCGCAATATGCTGAACTGGCCGAAGTGGTGATCGCCGGCCTGACGCCAGAAGTGGTGGCGCATTTCGCGCAAAAGCATGGGAACCCGCCGGGGCGCGGCGCGGCCGTGCTGGCAATGGGCTCGATGGGGGCAGGGCAGATCAACTCGCAGTCCGACCTTGATGTGATCGTGATCTACGACCCGGGCCAGGCGGAAATGTCCGACGGCAAACGCCCTCTGGCGACGCGGCCCTATTTCGCCCGCATGACCCAGGCGCTGGTCACGGCGCTGTCGGCGCCGATGGCCCAGGGCAAGCTCTACGAGGTCGACATGCGCCTGCGCCCGTCGGGGACGCAAGGCCCCGTGGCCGTCAGCCTTGCCGGCTTCACCCATTACCAGCAGAACGAGGCCTGGACCTGGGAGCACCTTGCCCTGACCCGCGCCCGGGTGATCGTGGGGCAGACCGGCTTGGCAACTGAGATCGAGGGCTTCCGCGCCAGTTTCCTCAGCCAGCCGCGCGACCGCGGCAAGGTGCTGCAGGAGGTCGCCCAGATGCGCGCGCGCCTGGCTGCGGCCAAGGCCCCGGCCGGGGTTTGGGATGCCAAGAACGGGCCGGGACGGATGATGGATATTGAATTGATCTCCCAGGCCGGCACGCTGACCTCAGCTTCGGTGGCGCGTGATGTGGCGGCAGGATTGCGCGGGGCTGTCGCTGCCGGATGGCTGAGTGACGCGGACGCAGAATACCTGGCCGCCAGTTACCGTCTATTCTGGTCCGTGCAATGCGCAGCGCGGCTGCTGTCCGCCAAGCCGATCACGGCGGACACCATCGGCGAGGGCGGCGCGCAGTTCCTCTGCCGCACCACCGGATATGCCCGGCTGGATGCGCTGGAGCAGGAGCTGCAGGCCCGCTACAGCCGCTGTGGCGCGCTGATTGCACAGGCCTTGGAAAGGGAAGGGGCGCATGAAGAAGGGCAGCACTGAACAGGACCCGCGCGGTCTGATCTATGAATCCTACCGCATCGAGGGCATCACCGATGCCCAATGCCGCAGCATTTTTTTTGACTGGGCTCTGGGCATGGATGCGGCCCGGGACAGCCGCGCCGATATCCAGGTCCTGCTGGATACCTACGGCAGCGCCAATCCGGATCACCCGATGACAACGGTGCTGCGCGACGGGCTGGCCGGTTCCGAAAAACCGCGGCGCCGCGGCGGCTGGCGCTCGCGCGACCGCTAGGGTCAGGATCCTAGGGGCGGCAGTTTGGCAGGGGGCGGCAGAGGCAAAAGTTAGCTGCCCGTCAACATTCGTTAAATTTTCGCTAAATTGGACTTAAATTGTCCCATTTCTGCCCGGATTGACCGGCACCTTGCTGTTGACCCCGCCTGCTGGACCCTCACCCGGCAGCGGCTGCAAAACGGTAAGGAGCAGAGTCATGAACATCTTCCGCGGCCTCGCGCTTGTCTCTTTCGGATTGCTGGCCTCCGCCTGCGCACAGGTGGATGTGGCCTCGCGCAACCTGCCGTTTGAACCGGTTCCGGATGCCGCGGTCAGCGTGCCCGACGGTTACGAAAGCCTGCCTCAGATCGACCCGGTTCCGGCCCTGCGCGTCAGCAGTGTCACCGTCGATGTGCCGCGTGCGCTCAGCGTGTCGGAGGCCAACAGCTACCTGCCCAAGGGCGATATTGTCTGGCGCGAAGACCCCTATGGCGACCGCCACGCCCAGGTGCAGGCCATCGTGCAGCGCGCGATGGTGGCTGGCAGCACCGGTCTGGATGGCCCGATCGGCGCCGACCTGCACATCGAGCTGCAGCGCTTTCACGCTCTAACCCAAAAGGCGCGCTATACCACCGGCGGCATTCACGCCATTACCTTCAAGATGCGCCTCACCGATCCGGCCACCGGCGCGCTGCTGCGCCCGGAAAAGGTAATTGATGCCGATCTCAAGGCCTTTGGCGGCGCCCGCGCCCTGGAAGCCATGTCCCGCGGCCAGACCCAGAAGGTGCGCATCACCGGCCACCTGGCCAATGTGATCCGCCAGGAACTGACCAAACCCGGCAGCTATCAGAACCCCCGCCTGGGCCTGCTGCAGGCGCTGCAATAAACCGGCGGGCGGCCGGAAACTTCTGCGAAAGGGGCCAAGCGGCCCCTTTTCCTGTTCGGGGCTTAAGGCTAAGAGACACTCATGACAGCCTCCTCCGATGCGCCCCAGCGCCCCCGCGTGAAAATGAAGCCCAAATCCAACGCCCGCGCCATCCGGCACGGGTTTCCCTGGGTCTACGCCAACGAACTGGTCACCGACCGCCGCACCCGCAAGCTGGCGCCCGGCACCCTGGCGGTGCTGGAGGATGAGGCGCAAACGCCCCTGGGGCTGGTCTCGGTCAATCCCGGAAGCAAGATCATCGCCCGGATGCTCGACCGCGACCCGGAGGCTGTGATTGATCAGGCGTGGTTTGCTGCCCGCCTGAACCGCGCGCAGGACATGCGCGAGCGGCTCTATGGTGCGCCCTTCTACCGGCTGGTCCATGCGGAATCCGACGGGTTGCCCGGTGTGGTGATCGACCGTTTCGGCGCGGCTTGCGTGGTGCAGCCCAACGCCGCCTGGGCGGAGGCGCATCTGGACATGCTCGCCGCCGCTCTGGCCGAGGTAACCGGCGCGGAGGTGATCCTGAAAAACGCATCCGGCCGCACCCGGTCCTTGGAAGGGCTGGACGATGTGAACCAGACCCTGCTGGGTGAGGCCCCGGCCGCACCGGTGCCGGTCATGATGAACGGTGCCACCTATATGGCCGACCTCACCGGCGGCCAGAAAACCGGGCTGTTCTTCGACCAGCGCGAAAACCACGCTTTTGCCGCGCGCCTCACCGCGCCGGGTGCCAAAGTACTGGATGTGTTCTCCCATGTCGGGGGCTTTGGCCTGGCGATGCTGGCGGGCGGGGCAGGGGCAGCCACCTGCGTCGACGGCTCCGCCGCGGCGCTGGAACTGGCGGCCCAGGGGGCTGCGGCTGCCGGCGTCCAGGACCGTTTCACTGCCCGCCAGGGCGACGCTTTTGAGGTGCTGGCCGCACTGGGGCAGGAGGGCGAGACCTTCGACGTGGTGATCTGCGACCCGCCCGCATTCGCCCCCTCGAAACAGGCGCTGGAGGCGGGCTTGCGTGCCTATGAACGGGTCGCCAAACTGGCCGCCCCTCTGGTGAAACCCGGCGGTTATCTCGGCCTTTGCTCCTGCTCGCATGCCGCCGATCTCACCCGCTTCCGCAACGCCTCGGCCCGCGGCATCGGCAAGGGCGGCCGCCGGGCTGCGCTGATCCACACCGGATACGCAGGCCCCGACCACCCGCAGCTGCCGCAGCTGGCCGAAAGCGGCTATCTGAAGGCTGTGTTTTTCCGGCTGGACTGACGCGCCCGTGAAGCTGCTCCTGGATACCTGCGTTCTCTACCCGACAGTTATGCGGGAGATGCTGCTGGGCGCAGCGCGCCTTGGCCAATTCACCCCGCTCTGGTCCGCCCGCATCCTGGGGGAGTGGGAGCGCGCCGCACTGAAACTCGGCCCCGCAGGCGCGGCGCAGGCCGCGGCAGAGATTGCCCTGATCCGCGCGCGCTGGCCCAAGGCCGAAGTACCCGCCGCACCGGCGGTTGAGGCCCGCCTCTGGCTGCCCGACAGCGCCGACACCCATGTGCTGGCCGCCGCGATCTCGGGCCACGCCGACGCCATCGTGACCGTCAACAACAAGGACTTTCCGCGCCACACCCTGGCCGAGGAAGGGCTGCAGCGCCTTGGCCCCGACGAGGTGCTCTATGGCTTCTGGCTGCAGGATAGCGCCGGTATGGAGGCTCTGGGGGCAGAGGTGCTGGCCGAGGCCAACCGTCTGTCGGGCGGCAGCTGGGAAATCCGCCCGCTGCTGAAGAAAGCTCGCCTGCCCAGGCTCGCCAAGGCGCTGGCCTCCGCACCCTGATGCTGCCAGAGCCAAGGGCTGTCCGGCGCCGCAGCGCGTCAACTGGATCACACCTTGGGGTTTAGTTCCGATTTGCAGCACAGCAGGCTGGCCCGCCGTATAAACCCGTATTAGCAATATGAAAAATGAGCGGGGCAAGGCGCCCCGCTTGGATATTTCAGTTCCACGGCCCGGGGAGGTCTGCCATGCTCCGCAAGCTTCGTTACAGCGCGTCATCATCCAAGCCGCCGCTCCGGGCCGGGACCGCTGCCGCACTTGCCGCCGCGCTGACGGTTTCTGCCTGCGGGCCGGCCATCGGCCCCTCGGTGCCTGCGCAGCCGGGCAAATCGATTGCCGAAGCCCGCGAGGCGATGCGCGCCTGCGCACCGCGCGCACCCAAGGGCGGCAAGGACGCGGTGACCGGCAGCTATGTCGCCAGCGTGCTGTGGGGCGGGCTGGTCATCGGGCCGGCCATCATCGCCGCAAACGAAGAGGGGATCCGCGCCAACGGCCAGCGCCGCGCGGTTGACAAATGCCTGAACGATCAGGGCTACAGCCGCCGCGAGCTGACCGGCGAAGAAGTCCGTTTCCTGAATGCACTGGACGGCTATCAGCGGCAGATCTTCCTGGACTACATGGTCGAGGGCGGCACGCTGCAAGGGTTCAAACAGGAATACGACGTACATTAACACCGCACCTCTGGCAGCGCGGCCTGCGGTTTCATCTTTCCTGAAATACTCCGGGGAGTTTGAGGGGCCGGCCCCTCAACTCTGCCGCAGCCGCAATCTCAGCCCTTGGCCCATTTCGCTTCCAGCCGCTCCAGCGCGGCGATGCGCTCTTCGGTCTTGGGGTGGCTCATCAGCCAGGCCGGCGCCATGCCCGCGCGCGCCTGGGTCAGTTCCTCAAGCTTGGCAAACAGGCTTTTCTGCGGTGCCAGGCCGATGCCCGCCTTGGTCAGCAGCGCGGCGGCATATTCATCCGCCTCATATTCATCCCCGCGCGACAGCCGGGCGGCCAGCAGGCCGGTCAAGACCCCGGCAATCCACGGTCCGATAAAGGGGATGTAGCGGCCCAGGATCATCATCAGCGCGGTGCGCAGCGCGTTCTGTCCGGAGAAATCGATCATCCGTTTCTTCGCGTGCCCCAGCGCCACATGTCCCAGCTCATGCGCAATGACAGAGGCCATTTCCTCAGCACTCACCTCGCCGTTCTGGTATTTGCGGTAAAAGCCGCGGGTGATGAAGATCCGCCCGTCCGGCGCTGCCAGCCCGTTCACCGGGTCGACCTCATAGATATGCACCGGAATGCGGGCGATCCCCAAGGCGGCCGCCAGCCGGTCGGTCAGCCCCTTCAGCCGCGCATCCGCCAGCTCGGTCGAACGCTGGTCCAGCTCGCGGTGGGTGCGCCAGACAGAAATCCGGTACATCACAAGGCCATAAAGAACGGCCAGCAGGATCGGGGCAAGGCGCAGCATGTCTCAGATATGGGGGCTGGCGGGGCCGGGCTCAAGCGGTTTTTGCGGGCAATACGCTTTCCAGCTCCGGCTCGGTACCCAGGCTGTCCCGGCTGGAGGGCCAGCCGCTGGATGTGACCGCATCCTGCAGGGCGGCATAACATTCGGGATCAATGCCGGGGCCTGCCAGATCATCCATGATGGCATAGGTCTGTTCCAGCGGCAGCGCCGCGCGGTAGGGGCGGTCGGCGGTCAGCGCGTCAAAGATGTCGGCCACCGCCATGATCCGCATGTCCGTGGTCAGCTGCTCTGCGATCATGCCATAGGGGTAGCCCTTTCCATCCAGCCGTTCATGATGGGCGGCGCTGACATCCGCCAGTTCCTGAAAGGCGGCAATCCGACTCAGCACCTCATGGCCCAGCACCGGATGCAGCTTCATCTGCGCAAACTCCGCATCGGTCATCTTGCCTGGCTTGTCCAGGATGGTGTTGGAAATCCCCAGCTTGCCGATGTCATGCAGCAACGCCCCCCGCACCATCCAGCGCCGCCGTTCCGGCGTGTATCCCAGCTGGCCGCAGATCAGCCCGGTATAGCGCGCCACCCGCTGGGAATGGCCATGAGTAAAGGGGCTCTTGGCGTCGATCACCTGCGAAAAGGCGCGGGCGATCTCATCCAGGTAGTCCTCGTCCACCGGCTGGATGTGGCGGGCCTGCGGGGTGGCAAAGACCTCTGCCTCCAGCCCCGGATCCTGCAACGCTGCGGCAAATCCGGGCTGGCGGATCAGCGCGGTGAAGACCGGCACCAGGTCCGGATCGAACCAGCTGCCCGCGCGCTGCTCCAGTTCCGCTGCGGCGGCCTCTGCCCCCAGCGAGACGGTGAACACATCCGTTACCTGCGCCATCAGCGCGATCCGGGCAAACAGCGGGATCGCCGCGCCCTTCAGCGCCAGCGGCTGGCCGCCGCCGTCCCAATGCTCATCCAGGGACGCGATGCCCTCTGCCACGGCCTCGGAGAACCGCATTTGCCGGGCAATCGCTGCGCCGCGGTTGCAGCGGGTCTCGATCAGCTCCCCGGCCAGCTGATCGTTCTTTGCGATCACATGGCCCAGCGTCTTCAGCTTTTGCAGCGGGCTGGCCCCCAGCGCGGTGTTGCGCAGCAGGAATTCCACCCCCTGGCGGGCGCCGCTGACGGTCTTGAAGTTGCGTTTGAAGGACAGATCGTCGGTCAGATACAGCTGGCAGATCCGCGCCGCATTGGAGCTGCAGCCCAGGTCCTTCATCAGCAGGGTGAAATAGAGATCCGAGCGCGCCTGCGCCGCCAGCCCCAGCTCTGCCGCTGCCTGCATGCCGATCCAGCAGCAGCGCACGCAGTGGCCCTTGGGCTGGCCCTCGGTCAGATCCAGCGCATGGCTGAGCGCGCCCAGCAATTCGCCCAGCTGCAGTGTGTCCCGGGGCGCGGCGGCTTCCGGGCGGGGCGGGAGGTTTTGAACGGTCATGGGCCTTCTGCGGAAAAATGCGGAAGGCCCATGACACCACGGGCCGGATTAACCGGCCCTTACTCCGGCGCGGGTCGGGGTGGGGACTGTGCGCCGGAATTTAGATAAATTGCCGGGGCTGCCCGGAGGCAGATCCGGCGGGCCGCGGCCAGCGCCGGGCCAGGATCAGTTCAGCCCCTGCTTGCCAGGGAACTCGATGTTGATCTCCAGGCTCGACAACTCATCGCCGCGCTCCATGCGGATGTCGATGGCTTCATCGCCGATCTGCATGTGGCGGCGGATCACCTCAAGGATTTCACGCTGCAGCTGCGGCAGGCAATCGGGGCGGGCGCCGCCGCTGCCGCTGCGCTCATGCGCCAGCAGGATCTGCAGCCGTTCCTTGGCTGTATTGGCCGAGGCTTTGCGGGGGCGGAGGGAAAATCCGAACATGCGCCTATACCGCCCGGCCGAACAGCCGCTGCAGGAAGCCGCGGCGCGGGTCAGCGGCAATCCGCATCTCAATCTGCTCGCCAATCAGCCGGCCCACCGCATCCTCATAGGCAGCGGCGGCCGCCGAGGGGTCATCCAGCACCACTGGCACACCCAGGTTGGAGGCGCGCAGCACCGCTTTGCTTTCGGGAATAATCCCCAGAAGCGGCACCGCCAGAACCTCCAGCACGTCCTCTACCGTCATCATCTCGCCGCTGTCGACGCGGGCCTTGTCGTGGCGGGTGATCAATACCTGCGCCTTTACCGGCTCGGCGCCGGTTCTGCCGGCCCGCTCGGTAATGCTGTTCAACAGCCCCAGCACCCGGTCGCTGTCGCGCACAGAGGATACTTCGGGGTTGGTCACCACAATCGCCTCGTCGGCGAAATGCATCGCCATCTGGGCGCCGCGCTCAATGCCTGCGGGGCTGTCGCAGATGATGTAGTCGAACTCCTGGCGCAGCTCCTCCAGCACTTTTTCAACCCCTTCCCGGGTCAGCGCATCCTTGTCGCGGGTCTGCGAGGTGGGCAGCACTGCCAGGTTCTCCAGCCGCCGGTCGCGGATCAGCGCCTGCTTCAGCTTGGCGTCGCCGTGAATGACGTTGATGAAGTCAAAGACCACCCGGCGCTCGCAGCCCATGATCATGTCCAGGTTGCGTAATCCGACGTCAAAGTCGATCACCACCGTCTTGTGGCCGCGCCGCGCCAGTTCGGCGCCCACTGCGGCGGATGTCGTGGTTTTGCCGACGCCGCCTTTGCCCGAGGTGACCACGATCACCCGGCCCAGCGGCTCCTCCAGTTTCAGGTCCTTGCTCATTGTCCTGCCTTCCTTGCCCCGGCGCTCATCCCAGGGCTTCCACACTTAGCCGCCCGTCCTGCAGGAACACCTGCACCGGACGGTTCAAAAGCTCCGGCTCCAAATTCTCGCTTGTCCTGTACAGCCCGGCGACTGCCAGCAGCTCCGCATCCAGGCTGCGGCAGAAAATCCGCGCCTCCTCGTCGCCCTCGGCGCCGGCCATGGCGCGTCCGCGCAGGGGGCCATAGACATGGATGCTGCCGCGCGCGATCAGCTCTGCGCCAGAGCTGACCGGGCCGACCACCACCAGATCGCCGCCCTCTGCCACCACCGTCTGGCCGGAGCGCACCGGCCGGGTGATCAGCCTGTTCTGCGGCGGGCGCAGTTTCTTGGGCAGCTCCCGGCGGGGGCCGGGCCGCGTCTGCCCTTCGGTGTTCAGCGGCGCGTCCTTGCCGCTGGCCAGATGGATCAGCCCGGCATCCTCTGCCGCCGCGGCCTGCGCGGGCGAGGCATTCTGCACCCCGAAAACCGCCAGCCCGCGGCTGCGCAGGCTGTCGGCCAGCGCCCGCAGTTCTGCCGGGCGGCTCAGCCCCGGCGCTTGCGCCAGATCCAGGATCACCGGCGCGCCGTCAAAGAAATGCGGGCTCCAGCGCAGCTGCGCGTCCAGTGCTGCATAAAACGCCTGGTCCAGCGGCCCGTCCTCCGGGCGCAGGGCAACAGCGGTGAAATAGCGGCCGCGGATCTGGAACGGCTTGACGCTTGCGGCAGGCGCGCTGCCACGGGGGGATATGTCTTGATGCGGCACGCTCACGCGATGCTCCTGCTCGGGAAATGCGGCTTTGGGGCCGCCTGTTTTCCTCTTGCGTAGCGTCAGGCAGGCTGCCCGTTCAACCGCGCTGCCTCCGCCTCGGCGGACATGCGCCGGAAGCCGCGGCGGGCGGCGGAATTCCGCGGGGGAACCGCCTGCGGCTGCAGGCAGAAAGGGGCGGGGCGGCGGCAATCCGCCTGTCCCATAAGCCGCCTAGAGCGGCAGCGGCGCAGAGCGGCCGGAGGTCTCGAACTCCCAGGCAGCAGTCCACGCCGCGCCATTGCGCTCCAGCACCAGGTAGTTGCGCTCTGCCGCATAGCGGTGCGGCTGGCCGGGGATCCTGCGGATGCGGATGGGATGGCCCGGCAGCGGCGCGTCGCCCAGCCACGAAAGCAGCCCCAGCGCCCGCGCCCAGGCCTTGGGCGGCGCACGGTGGGATATGCCGGAGGCCACCAGCTGGTGTAATGTCTTGCCGCCGCCCAGGTCCATCTCGCCCCGGGTGGCCAGGTGGATTTCACCCGATACCGCAGTGACCTGCTGGCCGTCCCGCGCCGCCATGTCCCGCACCAGCCGCAGCATCCGCCGCCAGGACGCCCGGTGCGCCCGGCTTTGCCATTGGTCGCGCAGGTCGTCCTCGTATTTCTGCATCTTCGGGATCAGCACCATCAGCAGCTCCAGAAGCGACAGCCGCGGCCCCAGCAGCGGGACACTCGACACCAGCAGGGTGCGGCCGGGCGCCGGGCGTTCAGCCTCAGCCTTCATCATCCGCCAGCCGCCGCGTGCCATCACCCGCCGCCGGCTGCGCTCGGAGCGCAGGTCGGGCGCCAGCAGGCGCAGACCCGGTGCCTCGACACACCAGCCCAGATGGGTGCCCGCCGGGTCGCCAAAGCGTGCGGGCAAATCACCGTCGCAGCAGCCGTGCTGGAACAGCAGCGCCGCCTGTCGCGCCGCTGCAAACAGCGTCTGCCCCACAGGCGAATAGGTGCGCGAGCGCGGCAAGGACCCCCAGCCGTCGCAGATGTCATGGTCGTCCCATTGCATCAGCGACGGCACCCGCGCCGCAAGCCAGGCAAATTCCGGGGCGCCGTAAACCGCCAGGTAGCGCTGCAGGAAACGCTCCCGCAAATGGCGGTGCAGGCTGGCCAGATCCTCGCGCGAAGGGTCGCGCGGAACGCGGCCCGGCCAGTCCCGGCTGAGGGGGTGGCCCTCCGTCACCTCATCGGCATAGATCTGATCGCCGCCATGCAGCAGCAGCGAAAACGGCCGCTCTGCGTGTTCCGCGCCCATCCTTGCCCACATGGCGTTGCGCTCCGGCCCATCGCGCTCCATATCGCCGTGCTCCTCCCCGTTGCAGGAGGCAAAGGCAATCCGCATGCCGGCGCCAAAACCGCCAGCAACGGCGAAGGCCTGGCCATTCCAGCGGTATTCGGACGGGCCATCCGCAGGCAGCGCAAAGCGGGCCCGCAGCACGCTGGCCTCCGCATATTCTGCCAGGCAAGCGGGCCGGATATCGCAGCCGTTGACGGTCAGGGGCGGCACAGGCCGGCCCTTGGGCGCAATGAACAGCGCTGCAAGCTGCATCTGGCCGTCGCGGATCCCGTCCAGGATCAGCACCGGGCCGGTTATGGTTCCGGGGGACTGACTGCTCATGAGTGAAAGAGCTAAGGTTTCAGGTGCTTGCAATCAAGTGCTCTGTCCGCAGCCAGCGCCGCCAAAGGGACGCTCCCGCCCGTTTGGCCTGCATTGGAAATGCCGGCCGCCCGGTTGGGCCCGGCACCGGACCCGGTGGTCCGGCGCGCATTCTGCCTGCCCCTGGCAGGCAGAATGCCATGCCCAAGGCTGCCAGGGAGCAGCGCCGCCAGCCGCGGCACCCGCAGGCGCGGGAGCCCCCCGGCGGTCTGAGAAAAACCGCCTAGCGCGACAGCTCGCGCATACCGCGTTCCAGACCGTCCAGGGTCATCGGCACCATCCGGTTCTCGAAAATCTCCCGGATCATGCCGATCGAATGGGTGTAGTCCCAGAATTTCTCCGGCACCGGGTTGATCCACAGGTGCGCTGCCCAGGCCTCCCGCGCCCGCTGCAGCCAGACTTGGCCCGCTTCTTCGTTCCAATGCTCATTGGCGCCGCCGGGATAGGCGATCTCATAAGGGCTCATCGATGCATCGCCCACAAAGATGCATTTGTAATCCGGCCCGTAGGTGCGCAGCACCTCATGGGTCGGGATCTTCTCGTTCCAGCGCCGCCGGTTGTCGCGCCACACACCCTCATAGAGGCAATTGTGGAAGTAATAGTATTCCAGATGCTTGAACTCGGCCCGCGCAGCCGAGAACAGCTCTTCCACCACCTGAATATGCGGGTCCATTGAGCCGCCCACATCCAGAAACAGCAGCACCTTAACCGCATTGTGCCGCTCCGGCCGGGTCTTCACGTCCAGATAGCCGTGCTCGGCGGTGGAGCGGATGGTGCCGTCCAGATCCAGCTCCTCCTGCGCCCCCTCGCGCACCCAGCGGCGCAGCCGTTTCAGCGCCACCTTGATGTTGCGGGTGCCCAGCTCGACATCGCCATCGAGGTTCTTGAACTCGCGCTTGTCCCAGACCTTGACCGCACGCTGGTGGCGGCTCTTGTCCTGGCCGATGCGCACGCCCTCGGGGTTATAGCCATAGGCGCCAAAGGGCGAGGTGCCCGCGGTGCCGATCCACTTGTTGCCGCCCTGATGGCGGCCCTGCTGCTCCTTCAGCCGCTCCTTCAGTGTCTCCATCAGCCTGTCAAAGCCGCCAAGCGCCTCGATCTCTGCCTTTTCCTCCGCGCTCAGATGCTTTTCGGCCATCTTGCGCAGCCATTCCTCGGGAATGTCCACCGCCTCCATCACAGCCTCAGCCGGGATCGCCTCCAGCCCTTCGAAGGTGGCGGCAAAGGCGCGGTCGAACTTGTCGATGTTGCGTTCATCCTTCACCATCGCCGCGCGGGCGAGGAAGTAGAACGCCTCGATATCATAGGTCGCCAGCCCCGCCTTCATGCCTTCGAGAAAGGTCAGATACTCGCGCAAGCTGACTGGAATGGACGCCTGGCGCAGGTTTTCAAAGAAGGGCTGGAACATCGCGGGCCTCTGACTGCAGTTACGCCAGCACCCGGTGGGTCAAAATGGTTGCCAGCAGGCCGAGAATACCAAAAACAATGGCATAGACAGCCCCGTATTGCAGCATGTCCAGGGTGTTGCCGCCACGTTTGCGGGCCTTCAGCGCACCGGTGAGGGCGCCCAGCAGCACGGCAATGATTACGATCATGGTCTTATCCGTCTCTTGTCACAACAGGCTCAGGCGGCTGCGCGCCGCCGGGTCAGGGGGCAGAGGGGCGCAGCGCGGCAACCTCCTCCAGCCGGGCCTCGACGACCCAATCCGGGCCAAACCCGTAACGCGCCCAACCCAGGCTGTCCAGCCTGACCCGGCGCGCTTCGACGGTACGGTCCTCCAGATCCAGGGCCTCTGCCTGCAGCATCAGCAGGGTCGACAGCAGTGAGGCGTTTTCATGCCCGGCTGCCGCGGAAATGGCCGGTGCCAGCCGGGCCAGCGCCGCCGCGCCGTCGCCGGTTGCCACCTCATAGGCCGCCAGCTGCACCGCCAGTTTGGCCTGATGGATGCCGGTGCCGGGGATCTCCTTCAGGAACCGCTGCGCCGTCAGGAAATGCTGCAGCGCCTGCTCCGGCTCGCGGATGTGCAGCATCCGGCCCAGCGTGTAATGGCTCAGCGCCCGGCGGTGATCCTGCCAGCCCAGGTCGCGGGCAATGGCGGCGGCGCGGTTGGCGGCGCGCAGCCGCTCCCGCAGCGCGGCCTGCGGTCCCAGCGCTTGCTCAAAGGCGGCGGCCCAGGCCCGGGGCGTCGCGGGCAGGGGATTGCTGCGGCGGCTGCTGCCGCGCGGGTTGAGCCGCGCCAGCACTGCGGGCAGGCGGGCAGCGACCTGCTCGCGGGTCATGCCGGTCTTCAGCTCCGGCGCATAGGTCGCGCGCAGGATCAGCATGTCGAACCCGGTCAGCACCGCGTGGATATTGTCGTCATTGAAGATCGAATCCGGCAGCCGGTACAGGTCATTCAGCGGGCCGATGGCCTGCGCTAGCTCCTCGTGCAGGCAGTCGCGCACCTCCTGCGGGCTGGTGTCATTGGGGATGAAGACCGCCAGCTTCTCACGGCTGCGCAGCAGCGACCAATTGGTGCGCGGGCTGCGGCGGTTGCGCCGGAACTCCGCCAGGGAGGAGACATTGGGCACCACAAAACAGGCTGCCTTGGGCAGGGCGCGGCGGATCTCCGCGCGGGAGACCGATTGGATGGTGATATAGGCGCCGCCGCCGGAGACGCGGCGGATGTCAATGCCGGCCTCGCCCCGCAAGCGCGTCAGCAGCGAGGTCAGATCGCGGTTGAACCCGGGCGCCGGTTCGCCGGTCACCTGCAGGGTGATCGGGGTCTCGAAACGGGTGAACTGGGGCAGGGCGCTGCCGCCCTCCAGCCGGAAATGCAGGTCCAGGAAATCGCGGGCAATCTCGGCGTTGGCGCGTTGCGGCGGCGCCGGGCGGCTGTTTGTGAAGACTTTGACCGGCGGCAGCGCCAGCTGTGCCGGCGCGGCGCGGGTCGGGGCCTCGGTGCGCTGCGGCGGCGCGGTGCAGGCAGCCAGCACGGCCAATACCGCTGCCGCGGCTGCCCTGTGCAGCGCGCGCGGCCCGCGCAGGCCGGGCCATCGGACGGTGCGGGTAGAAACCGGGGCGGTGTCAGCGGGCAAGCGGGCGTCTCCTCTCAGCCCGGGCTGTGCTGCCCGGCTCACTTTCCTCTGATAGGGGAATGCGGCAGCAATTTGAAGCGAAACAGGCAGGCGCCGGGCAAAGCACCCGGCGCTGCGCCGCCTATCTGCGCCTTCAGCGCCGCCCGCGGGCCATAAAGGCGAGCCGTTCGAACAGATGCACGTCCTGCTCGTTCTTCAACAGCGCCCCGTGCAGTTTGGGCAGCGCATTGGCGCCGTCGCGGGCGATATCCTCAGGGCTCAGATCCTCCGCCAGCAGCAGCTTCAGCCAGTCGATCACCTCAGATGTGGAGGGTTTCTTCTTCAGCCCCTGCGTGTCGCGGATTTCATAGAACTGGGTCAGCGCTGCGGTCAGCAGCGCCTCCTTGATGCCGGGGTGATGCACCGCGACGATCTTTTTCATGGTTTCCGCGTCGGGGAAGCGGATGTAGTGAAAGAAGCAGCGGCGCAGGAAGGCGTCCGGCAGTTCTTTCTCGTTGTTGGAGGTGATGATCATGATCGGGCGGTGCTTCGCCTTGACCGTCTCGCCGGTCTCGTAGACGTGGAACTCCATCTTGTCGAGTTCCTGCAACAGGTCGTTGGGGAACTCGATGTCGGCCTTGTCGATCTCGTCGATCAGCAGCACGACCTTCTCGTCCGCCTCGAACGCCTCCCACAGCTTGCCCTTCTTGATGTAGTTCTTCACATCATGCACACGCTCCTCGCCCAGCTGGCTGTCGCGCAGGCGGCTCACGGCATCGTATTCATAAAGACCTTGCTGGGCGCGGGTAGTGGATTTCACGTTCCACTCGATCATCCGCAGCCCCAGCGCCTCTGCAACCTGCTTGGCCAGTTCGGTCTTGCCGGTGCCGGGCTCGCCCTTGACCAGCAGCGGGCGTTCCAGCGTCACCGCCGCATTGACTGCAACTTTCAAGTCATCTGTTGCGACATATTCCTTAGTGCCCTGAAATTGCATATCTTTCCCGTATCCGCCATGGTTGCCGTGTTCTTATCACGCTTTTAACCAAACGGCGCCACTATTGTGTAGTGACATTCCTTCCCGATAGGGATAAACGCTGCGGCAGAGGGGGAGCCAAAATGTTCAGGTGCAAATTATGACCAGCATTATGGGCCAGACCGAAGGAGCCGAAATGAAGCAAGAAGTGTTTCTGCCGGACGACTACCGCCCGGCCGAAGATGAGCCGTTCATGAATGAACGGCAGCTTGAGTATTTCCGACGTAAACTATTGGAATGGAAGCAGGATCTGCTGGCAGACAGCCGCGACACCATCGAGGGGCTGCAGGACAGCACCCGCAACATCCCGGATGTCGCCGACCGTGCCAGCGAAGAGACCGACCGCGCGCTGGAGCTGCGCACCCGCGACCGCCAGCGCAAGCTGGTTGCCAAGATCGACTCGGCGCTGCGCCGCATCGACGAGGGCGAGTACGGCTACTGCGAAGTGACCGGCGATCCGATCTCGCTGAAGCGTCTGGATGCGCGTCCGATCGCAACCATGAGCCTGGAAGCGCAGGAGCGCCACGAGCGCCGCGAAAAGGTCCACCGCGACGATTAACCGCTGATTTTGGCGGTAAAAATGCGGCAAACATCAACGCCGGGGCCTTTTGCTCCGGCGTTTTTTGTTCCATTGGGGGCGGGCGGAGAAACTGCGGGAAGCCCATGGACCTCAAAGGCCTGAAAATAAACATCATCGGCGCCGGCATCGGCGGCCTGGCCGCCGCGCTGTCGCTGCGCCGCTTTGGGGCATCCGTCACCGTTCTGGAACAGGCCGAGGCGATCTCGGAAGTGGGCGCGGGGCTGCAGATTACCCCCAATGGCGTTCAGGTGCTGAAGGCGCTGGGACTGGCCGATGATCTGGCCTGGTGCTCGCAGCGGGCGCGCGCGGTGGTGCTGCGCGGCCACCGCCGCGGCAAAGAGGTGCTGCGGCTGGATCTCGATCAGTACGCCGCCGGTCTGCCCTATTACTTTGTGCACCGTTCCGACCTCATTGACATCCTGGCCGGTGCTGCCCGCCGCGAAGGCGTGCAGGTGCGGCTGCTGCAAAAGGCAGAGCGGGTGGAGCCGGGGCCGCAACCGGTCATCCACCTCAGCAATGGCGCCCAATGCGGCGGCGATCTGGTGGTGGGGGCCGATGGGCTGCATTCCAGGACCCGGGTGGCTTTGAACGGCGAACGTAAACCCTTTTTTACCGGCCAGGTTGCCTGGCGCGCCACGGTGCCCAATCACCTGAACCTGCCGCCGGAGGCGCAGGTGTTCATGGGGCCGGGGCGGCATCTGGTCGCCTACCCCTTGCGCGATGGCAGCCTGATGAACCTGGTTGCGGTGCAGGAGCGCCGTGCCTGGGCGGAGGAGGGCTGGCACTTCAAGGACGATCCGGCCAATCTGCGCGCGGCCTTCTCAGGTTTCGGCGGCGCCGCTTCAGCGCTCCTGGAGGCGGTGGAGGATGTGCTGCTGTGGGGGCTGTTCCGGCATCCGGTGGCGGACCGCTGGCATGGCGAAAACACGGCCATTCTGGGTGACGCTGCCCATCCGACGCTGCCCTTCATGGCTCAGGGCGCCAATCTGGCGCTGGAGGATGCCTGGGTGCTGGCGCGCTCCCTGCAGGAGGCCGCGGGGCTGAGCTCCGGTCTGGCGGTGTATCAGGAACGCCGCCGGGAGCGGGCAGAGAAGGTGGTGCAGGCGGCCAGCAACAACGCCTGGAAATATCACCTGCGCGCGCCGCTCAGCTGGCCTGCGCATCAGGTGCTGAAACTGGGCGGCCGCTTTGCCCCGGACCGTATGGTCAGCCAGTTCGACTGGATCTACCGCCACGACGTCACCGCCTGAGACGGGGGCAGGGCAGGAGCCTCCCGCCCCTTTCCGGTTCATCGGAGATGGCCCGGAAAACGTTGGGCCGGGCGCCGCGCCGTCGCGCGGCGCGGGCAGCGTTCAGATGTCCAGCTCGACCCAGACCGGCACATGGTCGGAGGGCTTCTCGCGGCCGCGCACATCCTTGTCGATCTGGCAGTCCAGCAGCAGGTCGGCGGCCTGCGGCGTCAGCAGGAAATGGTCGATGCGGATGCCGTCGTCGCGGTTCCAGGCGCCGGCCTGGTAATCCCAGAAGGAATAATGCCCCGGCCCCTGATGGCGGGCCCGGAACGCCTCGGTAAAGCCCAGGTTGACGATCCGCTGGAACGCCGCGCGGCTTTCCGGGCGGTGCAGCGCGTCCTTGGTCCAGGCTTCCGGGCGCTTGGCGTCCTCGGCCTGCGGGATGATATTGTAGTCGCCGGCCATCAGCGCGGGCATCTCGTCTGCCATCAGAGCCTCGGCACGGGCCTTCAGCCGTTCCATCCACGCGAGCTTATAGGCGTATTTGCCGCCCGCCACCGGGCTGCCATCCGCCTCCAGCTCCACCGGGTTGCCATTGGGCAGGTAAAGGCCGCAGATCCGGATTGCCTGCTTGCCCACAACCGTGGCCTCGATCCAGCGCGCCTGTTCATCGCTATCGTCACCCGGCAGCCCGCGGCGCACATCCTCCAGCGGCAGCTTGGACAGGATCGCCACACCGTTAAAGCTTTTCTGGCCGTGGGTTTCGACGTTATAGCCGCGTTCCTCGAAGATCTCGCGCGGGAACGCCTCGTCCACCGATTTGATTTCCTGCAGCAGCGCGACGTCGGGCTGCGCCTCATCCAGCCAGTCCGGCAGCGCCTGCGCCCGGGCCTTGATGCCATTGATATTGAATGTGGCGATTTTCATGGCTTGCCTCCGGCACAGATTGCTTTATTCGAGGCTGATCTATCGCTGAATCAGCCGCCGGGGGCAAGCCCGGCCCGGGATTCGCGAATCACTTCCGGGGCTCCGAAACGGTCAGCTTTGCGGAATTGAAAAATAAACCCAGGGTTGATTTGTTTTATTTTGCAATAATATGCGTGTGAATAACGCTGTTGATAAGCTGTGGATGGATTGAAATAAATTAAATTGCCCAAAAAATAGCGGGTTGAAGTTAATGTTGGGTGAATAAAAAATACAATGTGAAATTGCATTTTCTGTTTGCGCTGCGCGATGCCCGTGCCAGCGTCGAGGAACCTTTTGTCTCAAACGAATGGGGTTCCAAAATGACTGCTCAGCGTAAAATCCAGACCTTCCACGCAACCCGCCCGGCAGCAGGCGCCAGCCTGTTCGCAGGCGATGCAACTGAGATGTTCTCCTCAGGCTCGGCACCGTCCTGCACCGCGGATCTGTCAGCGGGCGAAGGCGTTTCGCTGTTTTCCTCCGGGTCGATGCCGCAAGCGGCTGAACGCTGGGCTGGCGGCGAAACCGGCCTTTTTTCAAGCGGATCCGCCCCAGCGGCCCGTGGTGAGACCGCGGCGGGGGACCTGGTTGAAATGTTCTCCTCCGGCTCAGCGCCGGCATCGCGGGGCGGGACGGCAGCTGGGGATCTGGTGCAGCTGTTTTCCTCCGGGTCTGCTCCCTGCGAACAATCTGAAGCTGCGCGTGGGGATCTGACAGACATGTTCTCCTCCGGATCGGCGCCTGCCGCTGCGGCGGAAACCGGCGCGGGAGAGGGGACGCATCTCTACTCCTCCGGTTCCGCCCCGCAAGCCCGGGCGCACAGCAGCAGCGGGGAGGGGACCCGGCTGTTTTCCTCGGGCAGCTGATGATGCAAGGGCCGGCGCAGCAGCCGGCCCGATCCCTGGCGGCGCGCGCTGCGGGCTGCCGCCGCGCCGCTGTTATCTGAACGAGGTTCCCATGGCCCAGATCCTGCCCTTCTTCCCGCCCGCCGCCCGCCAGTCCCGGGCCTGTGCGCAACAGGCGCTGATTGCCGGTTTTGCCTTGCACCGGCGCCCGCAAGAGGACGTGTTCTGGCTCAAGGAGAATGCAGAGCTGCTGAATATCCTGGAATGCACCGGAGCCGGCGTTGCCGCGGCGGCCTTGCAGCCCTTGCAACCGTTTTACGATGGCGCGGCACGGCACATCAGTTTTTTCCGCCAGTATTACCGTTTCATCCTGTCGATCTGCCTGGATCTGGAGGATCTGGGGCTGCCTGGCCAGACAGGCGCGCAAATCGCCGAATGGGTGGCAGCCCAAGGGCTGGCGGAGGCTGAGCTGTCGGACCTGCAGCGCGCCGAGGCCCGCCGCCTGCTGGACCGGCGCGGGGCAACCTTGCGTGACGACGGGCTGGACGACCGGCTGCGCAGCTTCATCTCACGCTCGCAAACCTTCGCCATTCCGAACAAAAAAGCCGCCTATGAGCTGACGCATATCGTCTTCTACCTGTCTGAATACGGACGCCGGGACCCGCTGCTTCCAAAGGCGGCGGTGACCAGCCTGGAGTTTGCCGGGCTGGTGGCCTTTCTGGATCAGAATGCGGACTTGCTGGCGGAGATTTGCATCGCCTTGCGCTATGCGGGGCAGCAGCCGCCGGCGGAGTGGGAGGCCTGGCTGGATCGGCGCGTTTCCGCCTATATGCCCGTCAAGGTAGAATTTGATGGACTTCATGATGCGTATCACGAGTATTTTGTGGTCAACTGGCTCATGCTGCTGTCCGGGCGCAAGGCCTTCCGGCAGCCGGTTCCCTTGGGGGGCATGCATGTGCCGGCCTTGCAGGGAGGAGGTATTTTGCGACGCCTGTCTGAAGCTGTATTTGACGCCGGATGCGCGCGCTCCAGCTGGAACGCGGTCAAGTCGCACGCAGAGGTCCTGCTGAGCGAGGAGGAGCACAGCATCCTTGCCGCGGCAGAGCGCAGCTGCGCAGGATTTGCCAGGTTTTTCGAAGGGTTTGCCCGGGCCGGCCGGGCGGGGGCTGTGTGATGGCCAGCCTGCGTAAACAGGCCCTGGCGGGCGCGCTGCTGGTGGTTGCCTATACCGGGCTGATCGCTTCGGCTGACGGGATCACCAAACTGCTGGCGGGCCAATATGCGGCGGCGCAGCTTTATGCGCTCTCGGGGGCCATGGTAGCGGGATTCTGTCTGCTGGCGGACCGGCTGCCGTCCGTGCGCGGCGGCTTCCGCACCTGCTGCCCGCGGGCGATGGCGCTGCGGTCCGGGGCGACGCTGATTGCTGCAGTCTGTTTCTTTTATGCCTTCCGGCTGCTGCCCTTTGCCGAAGTGTTTGTGTTCATCGGGCTGATGCCGCTGCTGGCAGGTGCGATGTCCGGTCTGCTGCTCAAGGAGCCGGTGCGCCCGGCGGCCTGGATTGCGCTGCTGGCGGGCTTTGCCGGGGTGCTGTTCCTGCTGCCCCATGGCGGTGACGGCAGCCATTCCTCTGCGGGGCATCTGGTGGCCTTTGCAGCCGTGGTCTCGGGCACGTTTTCCATGACCATGGCGCGGTTTATCGGCCGTCATGAAAGCAATTCCCTGGCCCAGGTGTTTTACCCGAACCTGACGCTGTGCGGCGCGATGCTGGTGGCGCTTCCCTTTGTCTGGGTGCCGATGCCCGTGGCAGACGTGGGCTGGGCAGCGGCTTATGCGTTCCTCCTGTTTGGCGCGCGCTGGCTCTTGGTGGTGGCGCTGCGGCTGCTGGCATCCTATGCGGTGACGCCGCTGATGAACCTGCAGTTCATCTGGATGGCGGTGATCGGTGCGGTGTTCTTTGGCGAGTTCCCGCCTGCCTCTACCTACATCGGCGGCGCCATTGTGATTGCCTCAGGACTGTATCTGGTCTGGGATCAGTTTGCTCCGGCAATGCCGCGCCTGCGCAGCACCCGGCGGCTGCAAACCGATCCGTAGCGCCGATACCCGGCGCTGCGCCCCGTAAGGGGCGCCGGAATTAGGCGATAATTCCGGCCCGGAAAAACACGTGTTTTCCGGGCCGTTTTCCTTGCAGGAAAACGGTGGGTCAGATCGAGAACGAGGTGCCGCAGCCGCAGCTGGACGTGGCGTTGGGGTTTTCGATGGTGAAGCGCGCGCCGATCAGCTCCTCGGTGAAATCAATCACCGCGTTTTCCAGGAACGGCAGCGAGACGCTGTCCACCACCACCTTCTCGCCCTGGCCTTCAAGCACCAGATCGTCGTCCTTGGCTTCATCCAGCGCGATCTCGTACTGGAAGCCGGAGCAGCCGCCGCCCTCAACCGCGATGCGAAGCGCCTGGCCCTGACCCGCGGCGCCGATCTCGGCCAGCCGGGCAAAGGCGCGGTCGGTGACTTTGGGGGGCAATTGCATGGCGTTTCTCCACGGGCGTAGGTTGCAGCGCAAAGCTTTATATAGAAAGGTGCAATTCAGGCGGCAAGATTTGTAAGGGAAAAGATTTCATATGCATGCGCCTTATGCCACGATGCCGGACCGCAGCCGCGGGCGGCAGGTGCCGGAAGAAGAAAGTTCTTTCCGCTCGCCCTACCAGCGCGACCGCGACCGGATCATCCACGCCAGCGCCTTCCGGCGGCTGAAGCACAAGACCCAGGTGTTTGTGGAGCATGAGGGCGACAATTACCGCACCCGGCTGACCCATTCGATCGAGGTGGGGCAGGTGGGCCGCACCATTGCAGGCGCGCTGGGGCTGAACCAGGAACTGACTGAGGCGGTGGCGCTGGCGCATGATCTGGGCCACACACCCTTTGGCCACACCGGCGAGGATGCGCTGCACGCAATGATGGCGCCCTACGGCGGCTTTGACCACAATGCCCAGGCGATCCGCATCGTGACCTGCCTGGAGCGCCACTACGCCGAGTTTGACGGCTTGAACCTGACCTGGGAAACCCTTGAAGCGATTGCCAAACACAATGGCCCGGTTGTGGGGGGGCTGCCCTGGGCGCTGGCGGAATGCAATGCCGCCATCGACCTGGAACTGCACACCCACGCCAGCGCCGAGGCGCAGGTCGCGGCGCTGTCGGATGACATCGCCTATAATAACCACGATCTGCATGATGCGCTGCGGGCCGGGCTGTTCACCGATGACGATCTGGCGCGGCTGCCGCTGCTGGATCAGGCCTATGGCGAGGTGGACCGGTTGTACCCGGGCCTCGACCCGAACCGCCGCCGGCATGAGGCGCTGCGCCGCTTCTTCGGGGTGATGGTGGGGGATGTGATTGCCACTGCCCGCGGCCTTCTGGCGGACACTGGCGTGCAAAGCGTCGAGGAGGTGCGGGCGCTGGATCACCCGGTGGTGCAGTTCTCGCCGCAGATCTGGGAGGGGCTGAAGGAGATCCGCGCCTTCCTCTTCACCCGCATGTACCGGGCGCCCTCGGTGATGGAGAAGCGCGCCAAGGTCGCCAAGGTGGTCGAGGCGCTGTTTCCCTATTTCCTGGACAACCCGCAGGACATGCCGGAGCGCTGGCACGCCGAGATCGCAGCCGCAACGGACCGCACCGCGCTGGCGCGGATCGTGTCGGACTATATCGCCGGCATGACCGACCGCTTTGCCCTGCAGCTGCATGAGCGGCTGATCGGGGTGAAGGTCGAGGTCTGAGGGCTTCCGGTTTTCAGTCTGGTCTGCTGTTTTCTCGTCTGCGTGCCTTTCGGGTGGTCGTGATAGAGATGGCGGCGCCGCCAACGGGGGCGGAGGATAGGGCCGGAACGCCAGCGCGTCCCGGGTCCGGTTAAAAGCTTCAACCATTTGACGCCCCTGCACCTTTTGTGGAGGTGGTCTTGGGGGTCCTGGTCTCCTGTTTGCGCGGGGTGCCAGACCCGCGCGATGTGCTGCAGCGGAATTGATAATCGCATAGTCCGGTTAAGGCCGGGAAAGCGGGGCGTGCGCTGCGGCGGGCCATTCCGCAACGCCCTTCGGCGGCTTGTTCTGCTGCCAACGTTCCCTTAATGTTCTATTCAAATTCAATTAAACAGAAGGAGTGCCGGAATGATCGGGGGAAGCTGCTGTTGCGGCGCGGTGAAGTTTGAATTGCTGGCGCAGCCGGCATTGATGGGCACGTGCCATTGCGCGCGCTGCCGCAAGGCCGGGGCCAGCACTATCGTCTTTGTGAAGAAGGCCGACCTGCGCTGGGTGGCGGGTAAGGAGGAGGTGGCGCTGTATCAGCCCGCGCCGCCCTATAAATACGGCCGCTGTTTCTGCCGGATCTGTGGCAGCTCGCTGGGCGAAATCCTGTCGGAGGAGGAAAGCTTCCCGATTGCTGCAAATGCGCTGGACGGGGTGCTGGAGGTGGCAAACAGCTTTCATGAGTTCGTGGGCGAAAAGCCTGGCTGGTATGAAATCTGCGACGGGGCAAAGCAGTCGCAGGGGCATCCGGTCTAGGCATGGCAGCGCAGGGCGGGGCGGGCTGCCCGCCATGCGTGCCATGCGGTTTCCCAATTTGGCCGTAAGCCGTGTTATGATCTGGCCCTATGATGCCGCGGGGCATCGGCGCTATCCGCGAGGGGAGGCATAACGAGGGGAAAGCCATGGCACGCTGGACCGTCACATTCACGGACAAGCCCGAAATGGACCGGGTACGCGGCGACAAGAAGCGGCGCGAGGCGCATATCGCCTTTGTGCGCGCACGGCCTGAGCTGCAGATCGGCGGCGCGCTGGCGATGCGGCCGATGCAGGATTTCCCGGGGGCAATCTGGAACGTTGAGGCCGAAACCCGCCAGGATGTGGAGCGGCTGATCCAGCAGGACCCTTATTACGTTGCCTCCTTGCGCAGCTACAAGATCACCGAATGGGGCACCGCCTCAGCCATCCAGGGGATGTTTTCATGACCGCCGCCCGTGAAGCCCGCAAATCCGCGCCCGAACTGACCCGCTGGGCGGTGCTGTTCCGCGATGCGCCGGCGATGATGGATATCCGCGCCGACAAGGCCCGGCGCGACGCCCATGTGGCCTATGTCGAGGATCACCCGGAACTGCGCATCGGCGGCGGGCTGAAGCCGGACACGGATGGCGATTTCTGCGGTGCCTTGTGGATTGTCGAAGCGGAGGACCGGATCGAGGTCGAGCACCTGATCCATGGCGATCCGTTTTACGTGCCTGCCTTCCGCTCTTACGAGATTTTCACCTGGGGCAAGATCCTGGAAGACCGCACCGCGGTTCTGTGAGGCTGGGCTGCGGGAGTGGCGCCGCATCAGCGGCGCAATTTTCTTGAGGAAGAAAATTGGCCGGAAAATTCAAATTTTCCGGTGCCGCCCGCCTGAGGGTCCGGGCTGCCCCTGCAATCCTGTTGACCCTGCCTCTGGCCCCCGGTATCCGCAGGGCTGAACATATGGGACGCCAGATATGAACCTCTTTACCGATATCCGCACGCTTGTGATTGACAGCCTGACCGCCATGACCGGCGAAGGTGCGCTGCCCGAGGGGCTCGATTTTGCCAATGTGGCGGTGGAGCCGCCGCGTGATGCCGCCCATGGCGACATGGCGACCAATGCGGCGATGGTGCTGGCCAAGCCCGCAAAGATGAAGCCGCGCGACATTGCCGAGGCGCTGGCAGCCAAGCTGGCCGCGGATGAGCGGATCACCAGCGCCGAGGTTGCAGGCCCCGGCTTTTTGAACCTGCGCCTGGCGCCTGGCATCTGGCAGGGGGTTCTGAAATCGGTCCTGGACGCAGGCACGGATTTCGGCCGCTCCGCCATGGGTGAGGGCAAGCGGGTGAACGTGGAATATGTCTCCGCCAACCCGACCGGCCCGCTGCATGTGGGCCACACCCGCGGCGCGGTCTTTGGCGATGCACTGGCGTCGCTCCTGGCCTATGCCGGCTATGACGTCACCCGTGAATACTACATCAACGACGGCGGCGGCCAGGTCGATGTGCTGGCGCGCTCGGTCTACCTGCGCTACCTGGAGGCGCACGGGCAGGAGATCGCCTTTGCCGATGGCACCTATCCGGGCGATTACCTGGTCCCTGTGGGCCAGGCGCTGAAAGACAAAGTGGGCGACGCTTACCTGAACCAGCCCGAGGATGTCTGGCTGGCGGATGTGCGGGTGTTTTCCACCGATGCGATGATGGAGCTGATCCGCGCGGACCTGGCCCAGCTGGGCATCAAGATGGACAAGTTCTATTCCGAGAAATCGCTTTATGGCACCGGCAAGATCGAGGCGGCGCTGGCCAGCCTGGAAGCCAAGGGGCTGATCTACCAAGGCGTGCTGGAGCCGCCGAAGGGCAAGAAGCCCGACGATTGGGAGCCGCGCGAGCAGACCCTGTTCAAATCCACCGATCACGGCGACGACGTCGACCGGGCGGTGAAGAAATCCGATGGCTCCTGGACCTATTTTGCGCCGGATATCGCCTATCACTACGACAAGGTGGAGCGCGGCTTTGACGAGCTGATCGACATCTTCGGCGCCGACCACGGCGGCTATGTCAAGCGGATGAAGGCCGCCGTTTCGGCACTGTCGGACGGCAAGGTGCCGCTGGACATCAAGCTGTGCCAGCTGGTCAAGCTGTTCAAGGACGGCCAGGAGTTCAAGATGTCCAAGCGGGCAGGGACCTTTGTCACCCTGCGCGATGTGGTCGATGCGGTGGGGGCGGATGTCACCCGCTTCATGCTGCTGACCCGCAAGAACGATCAGGGATTCGACTTCGACCTCGACAAGGCGCTGGAGCAGTCCAAGGACAACCCGGTCTTTTATGTGCAATACGCCAATGCGCGGATCTGCTCGACCCTGCGCAAAGCGGGTGAGCAGGGCATTGCCGCGGATGATGCCACACTGAACGCTGCCGACCTCAGCCTGATTGCCGATCCGGCGCAGCTGGCAGTGGCCAAGAAGCTGGCCGAATGGCCGCGCCAGGTGGAAATCGCCGCCCGCACCCATGAGCCGCACCGGGTTGCCTTCTACCTTTACGACCTCGCCTCCGAGCTGCACGGGCTGTACCACCTCGGCAAATCGAATGAAGGTTTACGATTTGTTAACGAGAGCAGCCAATCGGCAACACATGCGAATTTGGCACTGGCGCGGGCCGTTTCCGTTGTCATTTCCGCTGGTCTTGGTATTCTTGGCGTGAAACCGGCAGAAGAGATGCGATAACCAAAAGGGGCGCCTGCGCCCCGACGCAATAAATCGCGCATTCCGCCGGACTGAGGCAGTTCAAGAGACTTGGTGCGCAGCGCAGGAAACGCGCTGCCAAACCGGGCAGTGAGGCGGAAGATGGCGTATTTTGCGCAGGCGGGCCAGGGCCACGCCTATACACAGGGCGATGCTCAGGATCAGGGCAGCGCTGCCGGTACCACCTACGGACAGCAGTATTCCGGTCAGTATTATTCCGGCCCGGGAGCAGAGCCGGATTACGGCTATGCAGATCCCGCCTATGGCTACCAGCCGGAGGGGCAGGGGTATGAGGCGCAGGACGGCTATGCTGCCTTTGCTGCGCCTGCGGGATTGCGGGCGCGATTCTCCAAAAGCCTGAGCATCCTGGGCGCGGTGGCCTCCATCGCGCTGGTCGCGGGTGTTGGCGTCTGGGGCTACAAGCTGGTGATGCGCGATGTCAGCGGCGTGCCGGTGGTGCGCGCTGCCGAAGGGCCGATGCGCGAGCAGCCTGCCAACCCGGGCGGGTCTCAGGCCGACCACCAGGGGCTGGCGGTGAACGCAGTGGCCGCCAGCGGCAGCGCCGAGGCGCCCGCCGACCGGCTGACCCTGGCGCCTGCCGCAATCGAACTGACCGAAGATGACAAGCCGCTGCCGGAACTGGCAGCAGAGGCTGCGCCGGTACCTTCGCGGACTGCGGCGCTGCCTGCGGCCCCGGCAGAGCCTGACGCCCCGGCGGCGCCGGGCGCAGGGGCGGGCACCGCGGCAGGCACAGAGGCCGGTGTCAGCGCGGAGGCCGTGGCTTCCTTCCAGAACGGAGATATTGACGCGCTGGTGGCGGAACTGGCCCGCGAGTCGGAAACCCTGTCTGCGGCAGTGCCCGCATCCGCCCCGGCCCCGGCGATTGTGCAGCCGGAGCCGCTGCAGCCTGCTGTTGCAGCCGCCGCGGCGCCCGCGCTGCTGGCCGCGCCTGGCGTCAAGGTCTCGCTGCGGCCCTCGGCCCGGCCCGCACGTTTCAGCCCGGCTCCGGCCGCAGCCGCACCGGCAGCGCGGAGCGCACCCGTGGATGTGGACCCGGCCACCCTGGCGGCTGGCACCCGCCTGGCACAGCTTGGCGCCTATGAAAGCCCCGAGGTCGCGCGGGCCGAATGGGACCGGATCAGCGCCCGCTTCCCGGAGTATCTGGGCTCCAAGCAGCGCGTGATCCAGCGCGCCGAAAGCGGCGGCCGCACCTTCTACCGCTTGCGGGCCATGGGGTTTGACGGGCTGTCGGACGCCCGCCGGTTCTGTTCGGCGCTGGTGGCTGGCAATGCGGACTGCATTCCGGTAACCACACGGTAACAGTCAAGGCTGCAAACTGAACCTCTGCCCGGGTGCCTTACCGGGCAGCGCCTGTCCGTCCCCTGGGCGGGCGCTGTGCCTCTGCCCGCCGGCGGGGCGCTGCCCTGGCCGGGGCATTCAAAGGGGAGCGCGAACACCAGAGGGCAATCATGACCTACGGAGCCACCATTCTCGATGCTGAAGGCCTGCGGCTGACCGCAGATGAAAAGGCATTCTTCCGGGAGGCCGATCCGTTTGGGTTTATTCTGTTTGCCCGCAACCTGGAGGACGTCGAGCAGATCCAGGCCCTGTGCGATGACTTCCGCGAGGCGGTGGGCCGCAATTGCCCGATCACTATTGACCAGGAAGGCGGCCGGGTGCAGCGGCTGCGCAAACCGCTGGCGCGCAACTGGCGTCCGCCGCTGGAGCATGTGCTGATGGCGGGCGAAGATGCGGTCCGGGCGATGTACCTGCGCTACCGGCTGATTGCCCATGAGCTGCACACCCTGGGCATCGACAGCAACTGCGCCCCGATTGCCGATGTCGCCAGCGCCGCAACCCATGAGTTCCTCAAGAACCGCTGCTATGGCACCAGCGCCGGCACCGTCGCCCGCATTGCCCGGGCGGTGGCGACGGCGCATCTGGACGGCGGCGTGCTGCCGGTGCTGAAGCATATCCCAGGCCATGGCCGTGCGACTGCTGACAGCCATTTGGATCTGCCGCATGTGGGCAGCCACCCGGAGCAGCTGGAGACAAGCGATTTTGCAGCTTTTGCCGCGCTGAGCGATCTGCCGCTGGGGATGACCGCGCATCTGGTTTATGACGCTTATGACGACCGCCCGGCCACCACCTCGCCGGTGATGATGCGGCTGATCCGCGAGCGCATCGGCTTTGACGGGCTGATCATGACCGACGATATCTCGATGAAGGCGCTGCAGGGATCGCTGGCAGATAATGCCCGCGCCTCGATCGAGGCAGGCTGCGACGTGGTGCTTCTGTGCAATGCCTCGCTGGCGGAGCGTATTGCGGTGGCGGATGCAGCAGGCGCCATGACAGAGGCGGCGCAGACCCGCGCAGAGGCCGCGCTGGCGGCCCGCCGCGCGCCTGTTCCCCTTGACATTATGAGCGCTGAAAGAGAACTTGCCGCCCTCATGGGCGGGCAGGTTTATGGCTGAGCAGACACTCTTTTCACAAAGCGATACAAGCGTAGAGGACCGGCTGGCAGCCGAGGCCCTGATCGTGGATGTGGACGGGTTCGAAGGCCCGCTTGACCTGCTGCTGACGCTGTCGCGCACGCAGAAAGTCGACCTGCGCCGGATCTCTGTTCTGGAGCTGGCCAAGCAGTACTTGGCCTTTGTCGAAAAGGCCAAGGAGCTGCGCATTGAGCTGGCCGCCGACTATCTGGTGATGGCGGCCTGGCTGGCCTTCCTGAAGTCCCGCCTGCTGCTGCCCCCTGATCCGGAAGAAGAGGGGCCGTCGGGCGAGGAACTGGCCGCCCACCTGGCGTTCCAGCTGGAGCGTTTGCAGGCGATGCGCGATGCCTCGGCCCGGCTGATGGCGCGCGACCGGCTGGGCCGCGACTTCTTTGCCCGCGGCGAGGTGGAAACCGTCGCCCGGATCAAGACCGTCACCTATACCGCCAACCTGCTGGATCTGATGCAGGCCTATGCCCGTATCCGCACCAAGGAGGATTTCCGCCCCTTCGTGATGGACCGCGACTCGGTCTTCACCATGGAGGAGGCGCTGGACCGGATGCGGCACCTGTTGGGCTTTACTGGCGACTGGACCGATCTGATCAGCTATTTGCCGGACGGCTGGCACAGCGATCCGGTCAAGCGGCGCTCGGCCACTGCGGCGACCTTTGCCGCCTCGCTGCAGCTGGTCAAGGAAGGCAAGGCCGAACTGCGCCAGAGCGAAACATTTGCGCCGATCCAGCTGCGCAGCCTCGACGAGGACCATTGATGGAAGATCAGATCATGGACGGCCCCAGCGCTTCGGGCCGGACCGAAAACGACACCCTGTTTGACGCACCGCCCATGGCGGAACAGGAGCGCATGGTGGAGGCGGTGCTGTTCGCCAGTGCCGAGCCGGTCACCCTGCGCGACCTGGAGGGGCGCCTGCCGCCCGGCTGCAATCCGCGCGAGGCGTTGGAGCATCTGCGCAAGCGCTACGAGGGGCGCGGCGTGCGGGTGGTGCGTCTGGGCGATGCCTGGGCGATCCGCACCGCGCCTGACCTGGGCTTCCTGATGCAGAAGGAAACCACCGAGCTGCGCAAGCTGAGCCGTGCGGCGATCGAAACCCTGGCCATCGTTGCCTATCACCAGCCGGTGACACGGGCGGAGATCGAGGAAATCCGCGGCGTCTCGGTGTCGCGCGGCACCATCGACCAGCTGATGGAGATGGACTGGATCCGCCTGGGCCGCCGCCGGATGACGCCGGGCCGGCCGGTCACATTCGTGGTGACGCCGGATTTCCTGGATCATTTCGGGCTGGAAAGCGCCCGCGATCTGCCGGGCCTCAAGGAGCTGCGCGCCGCGGGCCTGCTGGAAAACCGCCCACCGCCAGGGGCCTTGCCGATGGGCCAGGGCGGCGACGAGGACGACGAGCCGGAAGAACAGGCGGAACTGTTCGAGGAGTGACGGGGTGCCAGCCAGGCGGCAGCTTACGGAAATGTGTTCGCAGGTTTCCGGCTGCCGGCATCCCCTATGCCCCGGAATTGTCTTATTCTGCCGTTAGAATAACGGCCAGGCAGGAATTGGGGCTGAGACGATGAACATCAACTGGATCATCAATATGGTGCTGCGACGGCTGGTCAGCCGTGCGGTCAATGCCGGCGTGAATGCGGGCATCAACGCAGTTGCCAAGCGCAGCAAGGGGCAGGGGCGTCCGCCTGTGCAGCAGGCGGGACGCTCGCGCATCCCTCCGGTCAAGCCGGGGCGCCGTCAGGGCTGAGCCGTTTGCGGCGCAGCCCCAGGGCCTCTGCCGCGCCGCTGAGCGCCAAGAGCGCAGACAGCGCCAGGCAGCCGGCAAGCCCCCAATGGCCATAGAGCAGCCCACCGGCAAAGGGGGCCGCAAAGACGCAGATATAGGTGACGGTGCTGTAAAGCCCCATGATGGCGCCGCGCTGGGACGGGTCCAGCACGGTGAGCCGCGCCACCAGCAGGTTCAGGCCAAGATGCTGGAACACGCCCCACACCAGGGCTGCGCCCAGCAGCCCCAGGTAATGCGGCGCCACGGCCATCATCAGCAGGTAACTGGCGGCAATCACCAGCAGCACAGGCGCGGTGGCGCGGGCCAGCCCCAGCCGGTCCAGCAGTGGATCCAGCAGCACCGCAAACCCGAAGCCGACGCCATAGAACAGCGGCAGCAGGCCCGCCTGGGTGGTGCTGAGACCTAGCGCCTGGGTGATATGGGCGCCGGTGAAGAAATAGCTGCCGTAGAACCCCAGCATGAGCAGCGCGGTTGCCAAGAGGCCGCGCGCGATCCCCGGCACCTGCAGGGCCGTCAGCGGTGAGGTCGCCTGGCCGCTGGGGCTGCCTGCGGCGCGCAGGGTAGCGGAGGCAGCCCACAACAGCAGCGCAACACCTGCCAGCGTGCCATAGACCGCGCGCCATCCGGCCAGGTCGGTGGCCCAGGCGCTGACGCTGACGCCCAGCACCATCGACACCGTCCAGCCTGCCAGCACATAACCGAGCACCCGCGCCTCGCGCCCCTTGGGTGCAATCACCATCGCCAGCGTGTAGATCGAGGGCAGGGCCGCCCCTGCGGCCAGCCCGCAGACAGCTTGGGCTGCCATCAGCCACCCGGCACCCGGTGCCGCGGCGCTTGCCCCCAGCCCGGCCCCCAGCAGCAGGAGCGCCGCCCGCATCACCCGCCCGGCACCGATCCGGTCCCCCAATGGCGCCAGCAGCAGCGCCGCCGCCGCAACACCGAGCCCATAGGCGCTGGCGGCCCGCATCACCTCAGCTGTGGTGGCATTCAGGGTCTGGCTGACAGCCGTCACCACCGGCGACAGCAGCAGCGAGTTCGCGCCAATCACGCCAATGGCGCTCATCAGGATCAGAATCGGGGTTCGCATGGGTTTACCTCGAAGAACGTTCAGGTAACTGTGCTATGTGCTGAATTTGGTTCTGTGAAGGGCAAGCAGAAATGGCCAAGGAAAAAACAGATGAGGTTCGGAGGACTAGCGGGACCACCCGGGTTCCGGACGCATTGGACCGAAGAATATTAGGCGCGCTGAGCCGGGATGCGACGCTCTCTTACGCGGCAATCGGGCAGGAAGTCGGCCTGTCTGCGCCTGCGGTGCATGAACGGGTCAAGCGGCTGCGGGCCTCTGGTGCGATCGAGGCGACCATTGCACGGCTCGACGGCGCTGCGGTGGGCAAGCCGCTGCTGGCCTTCATCCATGTGGATACCGAGGGCTGGGGCGTGACCACCGATCTGCTGGCGCTGCAGGTAATGCCGGAACTGGAGGAGGTGCACAGCTCGGCCGGGGACACCAACCTGATCCTCAAGGTCCGCGTCGCCTCTCCCAAGGCGCTGGAGGGGCTCCTGGCGCGGATCTATGAGGTCGGCTGCGTGCGAGCCACCCGCACCTATACGGTGCTGTCCACGCATCTGGACCGGCCGGTGCAGGCGGGAACGACAGAGGAGCTGGCAGACGGCGGGCCGGTGAAATAGACCGCCCGGCCCTCCCCCACGGGGAGGCGCTTTCAGCACCTGCCCCGAGGCTCGGGCGCTCCCCTCACCGTGATCAGGCAGGCGACTTGAAATGCTTCGACAGTTTCAGCCCCTGACCCTGGTAGTTCGACGCAATCCCCGCGCCATAGAGCTGCTCCGGCACCTCGGCCATTTTCTCATAGACCAGCCGGCCCACAACCTGGCCATGCTCCAGCACAAACGGCGCCTCGTGGCAGCGCACCTCCAGCACCCCGCGCGAGCCGCTGCCGCCGGCGGCGTCGTGGCCGAAACCGGGATCGAAGAAACCCGCGTAATGCACCCGGAATTCGCCGACCATCGCCAGATAAGGCGCCATCTCGGCGGCAAAGGCGGGCGGGATATGCACCGCCTCGCGGCTCACCAGGATATAGAACGCGCCGGGGTCCAGGATGATGCGGCCGTCCTTGGTGCGCACTTCCTCCCAGTATTCCTGCGGATCGTATTCGCCGATCCGGTCCAGGTCGATCACACCAGTGTGCGGCTTGGCGCGGTAGCCGACGAGGTCGGTGCCCGGCAGTTTCAGATCAACAGAGAAGCCCAGCCCATCCTCGATCACCGCCTCGCCATCGACCAGCGGGGTGCCAGCGTGCAGCATCTTCAGTTCCGCATCCGACAATACCGCCTGGCCGGAGCGGAAGCGGATCTGGTTCAGGCGCATCCCGGGGCGTACAAGAACCGAGAAGGAGCGCGGGCAGATCTCTGCATAAAGCGGGCCGGTGTAGCCGGGCTTGATGCGGTCGAATTCCTCGCCGCCGTCGGTGATGGTGCGGGTCAGAAGGTCCAGCCGCCCAGTGGAGCTTTTGGCATTGGCGACAGCGGACACGGCCTGCGGCAGCGCCAGCCCCTCCATCAGCGGCACCACATAGACGCAGCCCTTTTCCAGCACGGCGCCATCGCTCAGGTCGATCCGGTGCATCTCAAATTCGGTCAGCCGGTCGGAAACGCTGCGGCCCTGGCCGGCCAGAAATGAGGCGCGCACCCGGTAGGCGGTATTGCCTAAGCGCAGGTCGAGGCTGGCGGGCTGCACCTGGCCCGCCACCAGCGGCGTGCTGACGGTGATTTCCCCGCGTTCCAGCATCTTTTCAATGGTTTGGCTGGGCAATACGCCTGTCATGTCCTGTCCCCCTCCGCACGCCGGCTTTGCGGCGATGCTGTCCCATCCGGGCGCCCTGCGCAATCGGCAAAGCAGGCTCCGGATACGAAAACGCCCGGGTGAAAGAACACCCGGGCGTTTTTCATATGGTCGGGCTAGCAGGACTCGAACCTGCGACCTTCCGTCCCCCAGACGGACGCGCTACCAGGCTGCGCCATAGCCCGTTGAAGAGCCTTCTAACCGTTTTCACAGCGGGGGCAAGAGGGGGCGGCAAGATTTTTTGCGGCCGCGCGAAGAAATTCAGCGCTCAGAAGCCCTTGCCCCGCCAGCCCCGCGCGGAGGCCGTTTCCCGGCGCGGGAAACGGCTCGGAAATCAAAGGATTTCCGGGCCGGAATTCGTGCCGAATTCCGGCTTGCCGGCCTCAGACCCTGTTCCGGACAAGCGCTTGCAGCTCCCCGGCGCAAGCGGCGATCTCCGCCACTGCGTGCGGCGGCAGCTGGCGGATGGCGGCCAGATGGGCCAGAACCCCGGGCCGCAGCGCAGTTGCAGGCTGCGCCGCCAGGTCCTCGCCGCTTGCAGCCGCTGCCGCCGCTTCGGTTTCTGCCGCGTCCGGGCTGTCTTGCAGCGGCTCTTGCCCGGGGGCAGGCGCCGATTCGGGTTCTGGGCTGAAACCGGCTGCGAATTCCATCGCATCCACCTGCCGTGCCGCCTGATCCAGATCATGCGGCGGGAAAGCTGTGACTGGATCCTCTGCTGGCACCGTTGCGGAGCCTGCGTCCTCGTCGGTGCCCATAGGGGCAGCGGCGGCAACGCCGAAGTCCAGCGGCTCCTCCGGCTGCATTCCGGCGGCGGCCACCAAAGTGTCTTCAGCGGGCTCCGGTTCTGCCGGGGTGTCCGGCTGGGGCGCAAACTCCGCCTCTGCCGTTTCTAAGGCCGGGGCTGTAGCCTCTGGGGCCGCAGCAGCGGGGTCCGTTTCCTGGCCAAAGGCAGGGAAGGGGTCTTCTGCGGTCTCCAGAGCCTCATCCGGGGTGTCCTGCGCTGGTTCGGCATAGGAAGGGGGCTCAACGGGTTCAGGCCCTGCACCCTGAACACCCTCCTGCACGGTTTCGGCGGCAGCCAGACCGCTGGTGTCTGCATCCGCTTCCAGCGCCTCGGCGGCAAAACTGCCCGCAAAGGAATCCTCCGCAGCTGCAGCAGGCATCTCCTCAATGCTGCCGGCGGGCTCTGGGGCGGTGTCGTCCTGGCCCGGCCTGTGATCTTCAGCTCTGTCTTCTGCTGCAGCGTCTTCCTGTGCCTCTGCCTCCGCCGGCTCTGCCGCAACGCCGGGTTCAGGCTGCGGCTCCGCAAGGGGCTGCGGGTCTTCTGCAGGCTCCGGTGCGGCGTCCGGCGCAAGCGCATCCTCTGCGCCGCCATCCGGGGTGCCCTCAAAGGCTGCGGGCGCGCTTTCAGGATCGTCCAACCCATCGCCGGGGAGGGGGGTGGCAGCTGGTTCCGGATTTGAATCCGGATCAGTCACGCCGAGGTCCGTATCCGGCACCGCGGCCTCTGGCGAGGCCGGAGAGCCGGGTGCGGCAAAGGCCTCATCAGGGAGGGGCTGTTCCGCGGCGCCGGCTGGCTCTGTGCCTGGAATGGATGTGTCTTCCAGTCCGGCCTCCTCCGCTGCGGGGACTGGGCTGTCCTCTTCGGCCTGGTCGGCGGCGCTGAAGCCTTCACCGGGCACCGGGGGCGGGGCCTCCGCAGGCATGTCCGGAAGCGGTTCGGGCGCGGCGGCCGGGGCGTCAAGATCCATCCGCATCTGTGGCTCTTCCGCAGCAGGTTCCGGTTCGGCGGGGGGCGCCCCTGCAGCAGGCTGCTGTCCGGCCGCCGGCGTTTCCGCCGCGGGCTCCGGTTGCGGTTGCGGCTCTGCCGCGGCGCCTGCAGGCGGGTGCGGCGGGAAGCCGACCACATTGCTGCCTTCGGGGCTCAGCGGGTTCGCGTCTTCGGCGCCCAAGCCCTGGACCAGGTCCAGCGAGCTTTGCCAGTCGCTGCCCAGCGTGTCCGCGGGCGGCACCGGTGCAGTGGGTTGCGCGGGCCCGTCCAGCGGGTGCGAAAAGCTGGAGACATGGGCCACGCCATGCTCGCGCAGCAGCGCCTGCACATCCTTGATTGCCATGCCGTCGTCATGCAGCAGCTTCTTGATGCCGCCCAGCAATTGCATGTCCGCAGGCCTGTAATAGCGGCGCCCGCCGGCCCGCTTCACAGGTTTGACCTGGGTGAATTTGCTCTCCCAGAAGCGCAGAACATGCGCCTGCACGCCCAGCCAGTCCGCAACTTCACTGATGGTGCGGAACGCGTCCGGTGATTTTGACATGGCTTAAATTGTCCCGTTTACTTACGGTTGCCGTCTGCCACGCGGTCTTTCATCAGGTGGGAGGGCCGGAACGTCAGCACGCGGCGCGGCTGGATCGGCACTTCTTCGCCCGTTTTCGGGTTGCGCCCGACCCGGGCCGACTTGTCCCTTACGCTGAAAGTGCCGAACGAGGAAATCTTCACCTGTTCACCGCGCACCAGGGCATCCGACATATGTTGCAGCATGCTTTCCACCAGCTGCGCGCTTTCGTTGCGCGACAGGCCGACTTCCCGGAAAACTGCTTCGCTTAAATCCATTCGTGTCAGTGTTTTTTCGCCCATACCATTCCCCGTTGTTTTGCAAAGCATAGGGCGCAGGGAATTTCCCTGTCAATATCAATGAATTGCGCGGGGGTATTCGGGCGGCAATCCGGGATACTGCGTTACCAGCGCAGCACAACCGCGCCCCAGGCCAGGCCGCCGCCGATGGCCTCAGTCACGATCAGGTCGCCTTCCTTGATCTGGCCGCGCTGTTTGCCGACCGACAGGGCCAGCGGGATGGAAGCGGCGGAGGTGTTGCCGTGATCCTGCACGGTTACCACCACGTTGTCCATGCTGAGGCCCATTTTCTTGGCGGTGCCCTGGATGATGCGGATATTGGCCTGATGCGGCACAATCCAGTCGACATCCGCGGCCGAAAGGCCTGCGCGGTCCAGCGCGGTATTCGCGGTGGAGGCGAGTTTCTCGACTGCGTGGCGGAACACCTGGTTGCCCTGCATCCGCAGGTGGCCGGTCGAATTGGTGGAGACGCCGCCGTCGACGTACAGCAGATCCTTGTAGCGGCCGTCGGAGTTCAGGTCAGTGGCAAGGATGCCGCGGTCCTTGTTGGTGCCGGCCAGTTCCTGCGCTTCCAGGAGCAGCGCGCCGGCGCCGTCGCCGAACAGCACGCAGGTGGAGCGGTCGGTCCAGTCCATGATCCGGCTGAAGGTTTCCGCCCCGATCACCATCACGCGGTTTGCCTGGCCCGAAGCAATCAGCGCGCTGGCGTTGGACAGCGCATAGACGAAGCCCGCGCAGACCGCCTGCACGTCAAAGGCAAAGCCCGATGTCATGCCCAGCTTGGATTGCACCATGGTGGCGGCGGAAGGGAAAGTCAGGTCCGGGGTAGAGGTGGCCACAACGATAGCATCCACATCATCCGCCGTCAGGCCAGCGTCCGCCAAAGCGCGTTCCGCTGCCTTGGCGGCCATATCCGATGTGGTCTCTCCCTCAGCGGCAAAATGGCGGCGTTCGATGCCGGAGCGGCTGCGGATCCATTCATCCGTCGTGTCCAGCGTGGCTTCGAATTCCGCGTTTTCAACCACCCGTTCGGGAAGATAATGTCCGGTGCCAACAACAACCGCGCGTCGCGTCATTCGTCTGCCTGCCTATTCAGTCTTTTTCGGTGGCCGCCCGCAGCGTGCGGGAGGCATTATTATCTTGGGTATGCGCGCCTGCAGATGCAACCCGCGCGGCCAGTTTTTCGGCGAAACCATGCTGCGCCAAGCGGAACGCCAGCTTGACTGCCGCAGAGACGCCCATGGCATCGGCGCCGCCGTGGGATTTCACCACAGTGCCGTTGAGGCCCAGGAACACGCCGCCGTTGACGCGGCGCGGGTCCATCCGTTTGGACAGGCGTTTCAGCGAGGTCATCGCCAGAACCGCGGCAATCTTTGACAGGAAGGAGTATCCAAACGCCTCCCGCAGCGCGGTGCGCATCAGGCTGGCGGTGCCTTCGCCGGTCTTGATCGCCACATTGCCGGTAAAGCCGTCGGTCACAATCACATCGGCTATATCGCCGGGGATGTCGCTGCCCTCGACAAAGCCGACAAATTCATAATTCGCCTGATCGGCTTGTTCTGAGATCAGCCCATAGGCTTCTTTCAGCTCGGCGCGGCCCTTGTGCTCTTCGGTGCCGACATTCAGCAGGCCCACCCGGGGGCGGGCAATGTCCATTGAGTTGCGCACATAGGAGGTGCCCATCAGGGCGAACTGCAGCAGATCCTCGGCATCCGCCTTCACGTCGGCGCCCACATCCAGCATCACGTTGAAGCCTTGCGGATTCAGCGAGGGCCAGAGGATGGCAATGGCGGGGCGGTTGACGCCTGGCAGCTTGCGCAGGCGCAGCATCGACAGCGCCATCAGCGCGCCGGTATTGCCGCAGGAAACCGCACCGGAAGCCTCGCCGTTCTTGACCGCGTCCAGAGCCGACCACATCGAGGTGCCCTTGCCGTTGCGCATCACCTGGGAGGGTTTGTCCTCCATGGTGACCACATCGCGCACATCGCGAATCTCAACGCGGCCTTTCAGGGCGCGCTTCTTGGCAACCAGCGGTTTCAGCTGATCTGCAGGCCCGTGCAGGATGAACCCGATGTCCGGGTTCTTTTCCGCAGACATGGCAATGCCGGCCACCACAACTGCGGGGCCGGCGTCTCCGCCCATGGCGTCAACAGAAATAGTGATGCGGCCGGCTTTTGCCTGATTTTGATCGGGTTTACCCGTCATGCGAAAGCCTGCCTGGCATCAGGATCCTGTCCGTGGCTTACGCCGCGTCCTCGTCGATCTCGATCTCGTCTGCAGCTGCGACGATCTCTTTATCGTCGTAGTGGCCGCAGGAGGGGCATACGTGGTGCGGGCGCTTCAGCTCGCCGCAGTTGCCGCATTCGTTCGGGTTCGCAGCAACCAGTGCATCGTGCGCGCGGCGGTTGTTGCGGCGCGATTTGGATACTTTGTTCTGTTGGACGGCCATGTCTCAACCTTTGTCTGTTTGGGCCTTGGGGCCATCCCCGCGGCGCGATTGCGTTCTGTTCGATCAGTCTGACGTGCGTTTAGGCGTCTGCCCTAGCATTGTCCAACCAAAAATTCCGATGAGCGCGCGAAAATACTGCGAATCTCCGGCGGCGCAAGGTGTTTTTTAAGACAGGGGCGCAGGCGGCGCCAGACAGAATTTTCTGCGCCGCAAAAATTCTGCCTTCAGTCCTTATCTTTCAATTGGCCGCGCAGGGCGGCAAGGCCCGCAAACGGCCGGGTGTCCTCGTCCCGCATCGGCTGCACGCCGTCCTCGGCATAGACAGCTTCGCCCAGTTCGGCGCCGTCCTTGCGCGGATAGGCGGGGATATGCAGCGCCAGCGCCTCTGCCATCACCGCGGCGGGGTCGATGTGGCTGCCCAGCGACTCGATGCTGTCGTCCTCTGGCATTTCCACCTCGGCGCCTTCCGGCGTCTCGATGCGGGCCAGATAGGTCAGCCGGACATCTTCGTCGATGCGCGTGGTCACTGGTTCCAGCGTCACCACGCAATCCTGCACCACAGTGGCGCCCAGGCGGCCGGTCAGCTGCCAGTCGCGCTTGCCCATCGCCTTGATCTCGCCGGTAAAGCGCATTTTGCGCAGGCCGTTCACGCCGAACTCCGCCGCCAGTGCGGCAAGCTGTGCCTTGTCCGGGACAATCTCAAATGCGGTCGGGGTGTTCTGCGGCAGGTCCGCAACCCGCAAAGCGGTGCTCTCAGACATGTTAGGGGACTTTCGTTTCTTGAACCGGAGGCGGTCATTAGGTAATCGGGTTCAAAGACGTATTCAAGCCGCGCGGTGCTGCGGCAGCTGGGGGGCAGTCATGGTTGCAACGGGAAATCACTGGAAGCGGGTTCTGCGCGGCGCGGTCTTTGCGGCGGCGGGCCTGGCCCTGGCCGCCTGTGCCTCGGTCTACCGCAAGCATGGCTACGTGCCGGCGCCGGACCAGCTGGCCGAAGTGGTGCCGGGCATCGACACCAGGGATTCGGTGGCGGAAACCATTGGCATCCCGTCCTCGACCGGCGTGCTGAACGAAAGCGGCTATTACTATGTCGCTACCCGCTTCCGCCACTATGGTGCCGCGGCGCCGAAACCGGTGGCGCGCGACCTGGTGGCGATCAGCTTTGATGCGCAGGGCGTGGTGCAGGCGGTGCAGCGCTACAGCCTGGAAGACGGCAAGGTGGTGCCGCTGGAGCGCCGGGTGACCAGCTCCAGCGTGCAGGACAGCACCTTCCTGCGCCAGCTTTTGGGCAGCCTGGGCAACTTTGGTCCCGACCAGTTCCTGCAGGACCAGTAACCCTGGCGGCGGCAGCGTCACCGCTTTGTGACGGCGCCTGCGGCGGGGGCTGTTGCAAAGAGCGGGGAGGCTGCAATGGCAGAGCCTGACGTGCTGCTGAGCAAAGGCCGCTACCGCGCCCGGCTGGCGGCGGGGGCCGCCGATGTGGCTGCAGCGCAGGCTTTGCGCAGCCTGTGTTTCCGCACCGCAGCGCCGGACCGGGATAGTTATGACAGCCTGTGCGCCCATGTTCTGGTTGAGGACCGGCAAAGCGGTGAACTGGTCTGCTGCTTCCGGCTGCTGCTGCTGGAGAGCGGGGCAGAACTGGCGCGCAGCTATGCGGCGCAGTTCTACGGACTTGGCGCCTTGCAGGGGTTTACGGGGCGGATGGCGGAGCTGGGCCGGTTCTGTGTCAGCCCGGACCGGACTGACCCGGACATCCTGCGCATTGCCTGGGGCGCGCTGACAGGTGTTGCCGATGCCCGGGGGGTGCAGATGCTGTTTGGCTGCTCGTCTTTTGCCGGCACCTTTGCGGAACCTTACCTGGATGCCTTTGCGCTGCTGGGGCACCGGCATCTGGCGCCGCAGTGCTGGCGGCCGCGGGTGAAAGCGCGCGAGGTGGTGCGCTTTGCCGCCGGGCCGCAGCAGGCGCCGGATGTGAAACGGGCGATGCAGGTGATGCCGCCCTTGCTGCGGACCTATCTGGCGATGGGCGGCTGGGTCAGCGATCATGCGGTGGTGGACCGGCAGATGGATACGCTGCATGTGTTCACCGGGCTGGAGACCGGCGCCATTCCCGCGGCCCGCAAACGGCTGCTGCGGGCGGTGGCCGGGGGAATTTGAGTATTTTCGGCAAGATGAAAGGGGAGCGTTGACGCGCCTTTGCAGCCGGTTTAGCTGGCTGCTATGGCACGTATTCCTCTTTTGCAGATGTCCGGTATCTCGCTGACCTTCGGGGGCGATCCGGTTTTTTCAGGTCTTGATCTGGTGGTGCAGCCCGGCGACCGGGTGGCGCTGGTGGGCCGCAACGGTTCCGGAAAATCCACCCTGATGAAGGTGATGGCGGGAATTGTTGAAGCCGATCAGGGCGACATCGTGGTGCCGCCGGGCAAATCGGTCGGCTATATGGAGCAGGACCCGAAGATGGAGGGGTTTGCGACGCTCGGCGATTTTGCTGCCAGCGAGCTGGACCCCGGCGAAATGTACAAGGTGGAGCGCGCGGGCGAGGGGCTGAAGTTCGATCCGGCGCGCCCGGTTGAAACCGCCTCGGGCGGGGAGCGGCGCCGTGCGGCCTTGGCCAAGCTGATGGCCGAGGCGCCGGATCTGATGCTGCTGGACGAGCCGACCAACCATCTGGATATCGAGGCGATCACCTGGCTGGAGAACGAGCTCAAAAACACCCGTGCAGCCTTTGTGCTGATCTCCCACGACCGGGCGTTTCTGCGGGCGCTGACCCGCGCCACCCTGTGGGTGGACCGCGGCGAGGTGCGCCGTCAGGAAAAGGGGTTTGAGCATTTCGAGGCCTGGCGCGACAAGGTCTGGGAAGACGAGGACATGCAGCGCCACAAGCTGAACCGGCTGATCAAGTCGGAAAGCCGCTGGGCGGTAGAAGGGATTTCCGCGCGCCGCATGCGCAACATGGGGCGCGTCAGGGCGCTGCAGGATCTGAAGGCGGAGCGCGCAGGCCAGATCAAACGGCAGGGCACCGCCGAGATGGCGCTGGAAGCCGGTCCCAAGTCGGGCCGCAAAGTGATAGAAGCCGAGGAGCTGAGCAAGGCCTTTGGCGGCAAGCCGATTGTGCAGAACTTCTCGCTGAAGGTGCAGCGCGGCGACCGGGTGGCCTTTGTCGGCCCCAATGGCGCGGGCAAGACGACGCTGCTGAAAATGCTGCTGGGTATGGAAGCGCCGGATGAGGGCGCGGTGCAGCTGGGCACCAATCTGGAAATTGCACTGTTTGATCAGACCCGCGACCAGCTGGATGGCGATTCGAGCCTATGGGAGAACCTGACCGCAGACCCCTTGCTGGGGATTTCCGGCAAGGCGGATCAGGTGATGGTGCGCGGCCAGCCCAAGCATGTGGTGGGCTATCTGAAGGAATTCCTGTTTGATGAGCGCCAGGCGCGCGCACCCGTGCGCTCCTTGTCGGGCGGCGAGAAGGCGCGGCTGCTGTTGGCGCGGCTGATGGCGCGGTCCTCGAACCTGCTGGTCTTGGACGAACCCACCAACGATCTGGACGTGGAGACGCTGGACCTCTTGCAGGAGCTGCTGGACAGTTATGACGGCACCGTGCTGCTGGTCAGCCACGACCGGGATTTCCTGGACCGGGTGGCAACCACCACCATTGCGATGGAAGGCAATGGCCGGGCCACGGCCTATGCCGGTGGCTGGAGCGACTATATTGCGCAGCGCGGGCCGCTGGAGGTTGCCGGCAAGGCGGAGAAGGTGAAGCCTGCGAAAGCCAAACCCAAGCAGGAGAGCCAGCCCAAGGAGGGCCTGAGCTTCAAGGAAAAGCACCGGCTGGAGGCGCTGCCCGGTGAGATCGAACGGCTGGAAGCAGAGATCGGCAAGCTGCAGGAGCTGATGAGCGATCCGGAGCTGTTCACCCGCGAGCCGGTGAAGTTCAAGAAGGCCACCGAGGCGCTGGTGGAGCGGCAGGAGAAGCTGGCCGCAGCTGAAGAGGAGTGGCTGGAATTGGAGGAGAAGGCCGGCGGCTGAGGCAGCTCTTCCGGTTAGGTCAGCACGTCTGACCAAATGTTTCGCGCGCGAAACATTTGGTCAAAGTTGCTGCCGTAAAACTTTGAAATTTATTAGGAAATGTAAGGCAGGTGTTAAGGCGGCGGGCGGCGGCTTTACCGTTTGATTACCCGCGCCGGGGGCGAGCCGGATTGCCGGTGACGGTCGCTCCGGCGGCAACGTCTTTGGTCACCACTGCGCCAGCGCCCACGATGGCACCGTCGCCGATGGTGACCCCGGGCAGGATGATCGCTCCGCCGCCGATCCATACATCTGCGCCAAGGGTGACGGGATAGGCAATCTCCAGCCCCTTGGCCCGCAACGCCCTGTTTTTGTGGTGCTGGGCGCAGTAGATCTGCACGTTCGGCCCCAGCATGGTCCCGTCGCCGATGCTGACGGGGGCGGTGTCCAGAATAGTGCAGCCCGCGTTCATGTAGACGTTGTTTCCGAGGGTGATGTTGATGCCGTAAGCGCAGTGAAACGGTGCCTCGATCAGGCAGTTTTCACCGTGGGCGGCAAAGAGTGCAGCCAAGGCTGGGCTGAGGGTTTCAGCCGGATCAGGGGGTGCTGTGTTGTGCTGATGCACCGCAACCCGGGCCTGATGGCGCAACGCCGCCAGTTCGCTGTCCAGGCAACAGTACCACTCGCCTGCCTGCATTTTCTGCCGTTCTGTCCTGGTCATCGGGGCCTCCTGGCGGGGAGTGAAGGACCGGCGGGCGGGATTGTCAATTGCCGGGTGGGCTCCCGCGCCCGCAGGCGCCCTGGCTGCGCCAAGGCGCCTTGGTGCGGCCTTGGGCCGGGCACCGCTGGCGCGGTGCCGGGCCGGCGGCCAGGTCAGGCGGTCTGGGTCATTTCATTGAGGGTGAAGGCGGCCACTGCGCCCTCTGTTGCGGCCATATAGGCGGCCAGGTGCGGCGCGTTCATGTGCTGCTGCCACAGCTCCCGCGTTTCCCAGGTTTCGTAGAACACAAAGAAGCCGGGCGTCTGGTTGTCCTGGTGCAGGTCATAGCGGATGCAGCCTTCCTCGGCGCGGGTGATGGGCACCAGCTTTTCGAGTTCGGCTTTGACCAGGGCTTCTTTGCCGGGCTGGGCGGTGATCTGGGCGAGAATGGTCAGGGCCATTTGGGCCTCCTGTGCTTGAGTGGTTTGACGGGAGGGGATATGGAGGTGCGGTATTTTTTGCGCAAGAACGCACGTTTTGTGAAGGTAGGCACCAAATGGATACTGTGAGCGGCAGGGACGCCCGGACAGCCCGGTTCGAGACCTATGATTGCAGCGGCGGCTGCCCGGTGGAGGCGGCGCTGGAGCAGATTTCGGGCAAGTGGAAGGGGCTGATCGTCTATCACCTGCTGCCCGGCACCCTGCGGTTCAACGCCTTGGGGCGGGCGCTGGGGGATGTGACCCAGCGCAGCCTGACCAAGCAGCTGCGGGAGCTGGAGGCGGATGGCATCGTGCACCGCAAGGTCTATGCCGAGGTGCCGCCGCGGGTGGAATACAGCCTGACCGCCAAGGGGCAGGCGCTGCGCCCGGTGATCGAGGCGCTGGCAGCCTGGGGTGCCCGGCCGGACGGCTGAAACGGAGGGTTGGCAGCGTGCTCCCGCGCCCGCAGGCCCCTGGCTGCGCCACGGCGCCTTTGTGCGGCCTTGGGCCGCGCACCGCTGGCGCGGTGCGGAGGTTCTGCTGAGAAGCGCTTGAGGGGCAGCTGTGCCCCTCAAGGCGCCATGCCGAGTGTGTGTTCTGTTGAGGCTGCCTCAAGGATAAACCGTGCTGCGCACGGCGGCTGTGCCGTCCTTGACCCACCCTCAACGGAGGGGGCTTAGCGCATGCGCAGAGCGCCGTCGATGCGGATGACTTCGCCGTTCAGGTAGCCCATCTCGACGATGAAACCGGCGAGGCGGCCGTATTCGCGCGGATCGCCCAGGCGGGCGGGGTTGGGGACGTCGGCCGCCAGCTGCTGCTGCACCTCTTCCGGCAGGCCGGCCAGCATCGGGGTCATGAAGATGCCGGGTGCGATGGTCATCACCCGGATGCCGGAGGACGCAAGATCCCGCGCCATCGGCAGGCACATGCCGGCAACGCCGCCCTTGGAGGCGGCATAGGCGGCCTGGCCCTTTTGCCCGTCGAAGGCCGCGATGGAGGCGGTATTGATGATCACGCCGCGGGCATTGTCCGCGTCGGGTGTGTTCTTGGCAATCTCGACAGCGGCGAGGCGGGCGACGTTGAAGGTGCCGACCAGGTTGATGTCGATGGTGCGCTTGTAGGCGTCCAGCGGATGCGCGCCCTCTTTGCCGACGGTTTTGGCGCCAATGGCAATGCCCGCGCAGTTCACGCAGGCGGTGATCTTGCCCATCTTTTCCACCGCGTGTGCGATGGCGGCGGAAACCGAGTCTTCGCTGGTCACGTCGGTCTGGGCGAAGTGGCCGCCGATATCCTCTGCCACTTGGGTGCCGCGCTCTGCGTCGCGGTCGAGGATGGTGACCTGGGCGCCTTGTTCGGCGAAATAGCGCGCGGTGGCCTCACCCAGGCCGGAGGCGCCGCCGGTGATGACGGCTGCGGTGTCTGCAAGTTTCATGAGCGGGGCTCCTCCCGGGTATCTGAACATGTGTTCATATAATGGAGGGGGCCGGTGCCTGTCCAGCGGGACGGGACGTCGCGGAAAGCCAGGGCGCCTGTCAGGCCATTTGCCGCCTGTCGAGCAGCGCCAGCGGGCGCAACAGGCGGCCCAGCGGCGGCCAAAGGCCCCAGGTGCCGCCCAGGCGATGGAGTGACGCGCCGGTGCCGAGTTTAAAGCGGGCAAGGCCGGCCGCCGCGTCCTCTGTATTGATGAGGCCGAGGTCGAGGCGGCAGATGCCCTTGGCGGCGAGCCAATTGGCGGCCTCCCACAGCAGGAGGGGGTGGGCGCTGAGCAGTTTGCCGCGCGCGGTGGTGTGAGCGATGTGGTAGGTGGCGGCGGCGCCATGGGTGAGGATCAGGATGGCGGCGACGGGCTCCTTGCCTTCAAACGCCTGGAACAGCTTGGCCTGGCCTTTGTTCTCGCGCCCGTAGGCGAGGGTGAGGGGGATGGGCCAGCTGCGGTAGCCGCGCTGGGTTTGCTGCGCAGCGTCGGCCCGGAACAGCCAGTGGCGCACGTCATGCGGCAGGTTCTGGCGGGTGAGGCGGAGGTTTTGCGCTTCGCCATGCTTCAGGCGGTTGCGCCATTTTTGATGCAAGGCTGCGCGGCGCTGGTCCGGATCGCCTGTCAGGTCCCAGAGCGCGGCGTGGGCCGGCGTGGCCAGTGGCACGGCGCCGAGGCGGGAGAGATGCGGTGCCGGGGATTCGGGTGACAGGATCAGCGGGGTGCGGGCGAGGCCGCCTGAACGCAGGGCAGCCATCAGGGGGGCAGGGTCGCAAAGGTCTGCCCGGTTCACCATTGCCAGCCGCAGCCCGCCGCGCAGGCGCCGGCGCAGGACCAAAGTGCCCTCCAGCAGCAGGGGGTCCTGACCGCAGGCCATCAGCGCGCGGGCAAACTCCGGCGATTGCTGGAGGGCGCGTGGCTGAGGGCGGCTGGTTGCCGCTGCGGGCAAATCAGGGTCGGGAGCACTGTCGAACATGGCTCCATTAACGCGCCGGAAACCTAATTCATGGTTAACTCCGGGTATGAAACAAGCAAAACAGATCATGGGGCAGGCGGCCGCCGCCCCGCGGATGACCAAGGCGGCGGCTTTGCTGATTGCAATCGGCCTGTCGGTGCCGGTGTTTCTGGTGCTGACGCTGGTGGAAGCGCTGTTTTTCTGAGGCAGGATGATTTGCTGAGAGGCGCTTAAGGGCAGGTCTGCCCTTAAGCGCCCTTACGAGGGTATCCCGGCCATCCCCGCCTCAAGGGTGAACCGTGCTAAGCACGGCCGCTGTTGCGGCCCTTGACCCGGCGCTGGCCTGTATTGGCCGTTATGTGAAACCGCTGGTGCGCCGCGCAGCGGCGCTACGCCCAACCATGAAGGCGCATCTTTGATGGGGCTGGAATGGGCGGGAGAGCCTAAGGGCAAGAAAAAAGGGAGCGCAATGGCTCCCTTTTTCCATTTTATGTCAGAAGGTTCAGCTGTCCAGCTTGACCAGCGCGTGACGTTTCTTGCCGGCGCTGAGCTTGATCGGCGATGACAAAGCGCCTGCGTCGATCATCAGCCCTGCGTCGGTCAGCGGCTGGTCGTCGATTTTGGCGCCGTTTTCGGAAATCAGCCGCTTGGCGTCCTTGCCGGATTTGGCGAGGCCGGATTTCACGATCAGCTGCACGATCGAGATGCCGTCACCGAGGTCGGCAGGCGACAGCGACAGTGTGGGCAGGTCGTCGCCAACGCCGCCCTTTTCGAACACCTCGCGGGCGGTGGCTTCCGCCATGGCGGCTGCTTCGGCGCCGTGCAGGAGTTTGGTCACCTCATTGGCGAGGACCACCTTGGCGGCGTTGATCTCGGAGCCCGCCAGCTTGCCCAGGCGCTCGCATTCCGCCACCGGCAGTTCGGTGTAGAGCTTGAGGAACCGGCCGACGTCGGCGTCGGTTGTGTTGCGCCAGAACTGCCAGAACTCATAAGGGCTGCGCATTTCGGCGTTGAGCCAGACCGCGCCGTCCTGGGATTTGCCCATTTTCTTGCCGTCAGAGGTTGTCAGCAGCGGCGAGGTGAGGCCGAAGATCGAATTGTCCAGCACCCGGCGGGTGAGGTCGATGCCGTTGACGATATTGCCCCATTGGTCCGAACCGCCCATCTGCAGGATGCAGCCGTAGCGGCGGTTCAGCTCCAGGAAGTCATAGGCCTGCAGGATCATGTAGTTGAACTCGAGGAACGACAGCGACTGCTCGCGGTCGAGGCGCGATTTCACGCTCTCGAAGGACAGCATCCGGTTCACCGAGAAATGGCGGCCGATGTCGCGCAGGAATTCCAGGTAATTCAGATCGTCCAGCCATTCGGCATTGTTCAGCATCAGCGCCTTGTTCGGAGCGTCGGTGTCGTAGTCGATGTAGGCGGAGAACACCTTCTTGATGCCCGCGATATTGTCGTTGATCGCGGCTTCGTCCAGCAGGGGGCGCTCGTCGGCGCGGAAGGATGGGTCGCCCACCTTGGTGGTGCCGCCGCCCATCAGGGTGATCGGCTGGTGGCCGGTCTTCTGGAACCAGCGCAGCATCATGATCTGAATGAGCGAGCCCACGTGCAGCGATTTTGCCGTTGCGTCAAAGCCGATATAGGCCGGGCGCACACCGCTGATCAGGGCGTCATCCAGGCCCTGGTAATCGGTGCAGTCCGCGAGGAACCCGCGTTCCATCATGACTGCGACGAAATCCGATTTCGGTGTGTAGGTCATAACATGCCTCGGTCTATGGTTTTGCACCATGCCCTATAAATCGCATTGGCGCCGGTTGGAACCTGTTTTCCCGGCAAATTATGCGCTGTAGTATCCCCTGCAACGGGCGGTACGGCCCGGATCCTGAAGGATGGGGGCAGGCCATGAGCAGGGCCATTGCAAAAACGGGTATGGTGCGGGCGCTGGGTGCGATGAGCGGCACTTCGCTGGACGGGGTGGATGCTGCCGTTGTGGAGACCGACGGCGCGCGCATTCACGGGTTCGGCGAGAGCAGCTATCGCGAGTATACGGTGGAGGAGCGCAGCGTGCTGCGCGCGGGGCTGGGCAAATGGACCGGGCCGGAAGTGGAGGCCGCGGCAGAGATTTGCGACGCGGCCCATGCGGCGGCGCTAGCAGAGTTCGATGACGTGGAGATCATCGGCTTTCACGGCCAGACCCTGGCCCATGCGCCTCGGCTGCAGGGCACGCTGCAGGTGGGGGACGGGGCGGCTTTGGCTGAGAAACTGGGCAAGCCGGTGGTCTGGGACTTCCGCACGGATGATGTGGCGATGGGCGGCGAGGGCGCGCCGCTGGCGCCGTTTTTCCACTTTGCCTGTGCGAAATACATCGGTGCTGAGAGGCCCTTGTGTTTCCTGAACCTGGGCGGGGTCGGCAACATCACCTATGTGGACCCGCGGTTCGAGGCCCCCGAAGAGCCGGGGGCGCTTTTGGCGTTTGACACCGGCCCGGCCAATGCGCCGGTCAATGATCTGGTGCAGGAACGGCTGGGCATCCCTTGGGATGCGGATGGCAAGGTGGCGCGTTCCGGCACCGTCGAAACCGGTGCGCTGGAGCTGTTCCTGGCTGAGCCGTATTTTGCAAGAATGCCGCCCAAGTCGCTGGACCGTAACGATTTTGCCGAGATGGTCGGGCTTGTGAAGGAACTGAGCGATGCAGATGCTGCCGCAACGCTGGTCGCCATGTGCGCAGCCGCGGTGGCGCAGGGCATGGAGCATTGCCCGGAGCCGCCGGAGGCGGTGCTGGTCACCGGCGGCGGGCGGCACAACCCTGTTCTGATGGAGATGCTGCGGGTGTCGCTGGATTGCCCGGTGAAACCGGTGGAAGAGGCAGGGCTGGACGGCGACATGCTGGAGGCGCAGGCCTTTGCCCATCTGGCGGTGCGGGTGGCGCGCGGCATGCCAACTTCGGCGCCGGGCACCACCGGGGTGAGCGCCTGTGTCGGCGGCGGTGTGGTTAGCGTGCCGGGGCAGTGACCAAGGGGCGGCCGGGCGCAAGAATTTTCTGAAAATTCTTGGCAAATTTCTTCAGAAGAAATTTGGGCCGACGTTGGGAGGTCAGCGGCTGAGCTGCTTCACATAGTCCGCGGTGAATTCCCCATACCCGTTAGACGTCGACTTCAGATGGTCTTGGGTAATCGCGTGGAAGGCAGGCAGCTGGTGAAAGGGCACATTCGGAAAGGAATGATGCTCTGCATGATAGGGCATGTTCCAGGCGACAAAGCGCACCAGCCGGTTGGTGAACGTGGTGCGGGAGTTTTCCAGCATGTTGGCGACGGAGGGGCAGAGGCCGTGTTCCGCCAGCAGATAGGCCCGCAAGAAGGGCTGACCGGTCAGCAGCGGCACGATCCACAGCCACAGCACCAGTGGCGACACCAGCAGGCTCAGCAGTGCGGCAGCGTAGATCGCCAGCAGCAGCCGCGCCTCCAGCCGCATGCCGGCGTGGCGGCGTTCCGGCAGGTAAGGTGATCCGATGGTGCCGAAGGCGTTGCGCCAGATGGTTTTGGCCATACCGCGCCAATAACCCCAGCCGCTTAGATACATGATCCACTGGCCAAAGGTTTCCGGACGCCCGCCATGTTCCAGCTCCGGGTCGCGCTTGGGGTCGTTGGTGTATTTGTGATGCGCCAGGTGGTAGTAGCGGAACCAGACAAAGGGCAGGGCGATGGCCAGGGCGCAGAAATGGCCTGCGGCCTCGTTCATCCAGGCGCTGCGGAACGGGGTCTTGTGGGTGCACTCATGCGAGAGTGTGAACAGGAAGACCAGCAGCACGCCTTGCGGCAGCATCAGCAGCGGCCAGAATGGCACCTGCAGCGCGATGCCGGCGCTGCAGGCAGCCATCGCCGCGGTGTAAAGCACAAAATGCTTGAGCCCCGCGGTATCTGAGCGTGCGGTCAGCGCCGCCTTGGTTTCAGGCGGCAGCGATTTGATGAGGCTGGTGTGGTCCAGGCCGTGATCCATATGTGCAGACATATGGACAGTTTTGTCCAGTAATATGATTCGCTGCAAGAGGCAGGAAGTCAGCCGCGCGGGATGTCGAAACCGGGGGCAGCCAGTTCGAAGCCTTCAAACTGGAACCCGGGCGAGACCGTGCAGCTGACCAGGGTGAACGCTCCGGTGGTGCGGGCCGCCTGCCAATGGCCTTCGGGCACGATCAGCTGCGGCGCGCCCTTTGCCAGGTCCGGGGTCAGCAGATGGTCCTGCGCGGGGCCTGCATCCGTTGCTGCCAGCGACAGCACCAGCGGTGCGCCGGCGTGGTAGAGCCAGATCTCGGCGGCATCGACGCGGTGCCAGTGGCTGGCCTCGCCTTCCTTTAAAAGAAAGTAAATACAGGTGCCTGCGGGGCGGCCTTCATTCTCTGCCCGCCAGGTTTCCTTGTACCAGCCGCCCTCCGGGTGCTGCTGTAGTCCCAGGTGTTCAATGATCCGGTCCGCGTCCATTGCTGCTCCCTCTGCTTTGGTGCTGGTAAATCTCTATTCCAGTCATATGTTTGGGCCATGACACTCACGATCCCCTTTGACAACACCTATGCCGCCCTGCCGGGGCAGTTCCACTCCAAACTGCCGCCGCAGCCGGTGAAGGCGCCGCGGCTGTTGGCCTTCAATGAGGATCTGGCGCTGATCTTGGGAATTGCGCCCGGGGAGGCTGAGGAGATGGCCGCAGTGTTTGGCGGCAATCAGGTGCCGGAAGGGGCGGATCCGCTGGCGCAGCTGTATTCCGGGCATCAGTTCGGCACCTACAATCCGCAATTGGGCGATGGGCGCGCGATCCTGCTGGGCGAGACGGTGGGAACGGATGGCAAGCGCCGGGACATCCAGCTGAAGGGCTCGGGCCGCACACCCTATTCCCGCAATGGCGACGGGCGGGCCTGGCTGGGGCCGGTGCTGCGCGAATATGTGGTGAGCGAGGCAATGCACAGCTTGGGCATCCCCACCACCCGTGCGCTGGCAGCGGTGGAGACCGGAGAGACGGTCTGGCGCGAGGGCGGCCTGCCCGGTGCGGTGCTGACCCGGGTGGCGGCAAGCCATCTGCGGGTGGGTACATTCCAGGTGTTCGCCGCGCGCGGTGACAAGGCGAGCCTCAGGCAGCTGACGGACTATGCCCTTGCCCGCCATTACCCGGAGGCCGAGGGACCGATGGGGCTGTTGCGCTCTGTGCGTGATGCGCAGTCAGAGCTGATTGCCGCCTGGATGGCGGTGGGCTTCATCCATGGGGTGATGAACACCGACAATTCCGCGATTTCGGGTGAGACCATCGACTATGGCCCCTGCGCCTTCATGGATGTCTACCACCCGCACACGGTGTTTTCCTCGATCGACCGGGGGCGGCGCTATGCCTATGCCAACCAGCCCACGATTGCGGTCTGGAACCTGGCACAGCTGGCGACCGCGCTGATCCAGCAGATGGACGATCCGCAGGAGGGTGTCGAAGCTGCGACGGAGATCGTGCACGCGATGCCTGCTCTGACAGAGGCGGCCTGGCTGCGGCGGTTCCGCGCCAAGCTGGGGATCACCACAGAGCAGGACGATGATCTGGAGCTGATTACTTCGCTGCTGGGCCGGATGGCAGAGAACCAGAGCGATTTCACAAACACCTTCCGCGCCCTGGCGGATGGCACGGCGTGGGACCAGTTCACCGATCCGGCGGCTTTTGATGCCTGGGAACCGGATTGGCAGGCGCGGCTGGAAGGGGAGTCGGATCCGCAGGCGGTCATGCGTTCGGCCAACCCGGCCTTCATCCCGCGCAACCACCGGATTGAGGAAATGATCGCCGGTGCGGTGGCAGGCGACTATGGGCTGTTCCATCGGCTGAACGCGGTGCTGGCCACCCCTTATGAGGACCAGCCGGAGCACAGTGATTTGCAGCGCCCGCCCTTGCCGGAGGAAGTGGTGCAGGCCACCTTCTGCGGCACCTGATCCCCTGTTCATCTGGCTGAAAATATCCCCGGGGGTGAATTGAGCCGGAGGCTCAAGAGGGGGCAGGCAGCCCCCGCTTTGCCGCATCATTTCCGGTTGATCAGGAACACGCCCGCAGCGACCAGCGCCAGGGCGGCCCAGACCTGCAGCCCGATCACCTCATCCAGCAACGCCCAGCCCATGAGCACTGCAAGCACCGGCGACAGGAAGCTGAAAGACGCCACCGAACTGGCGCGGTAGATCTTAATCAGCTGGAACCACAAGAGATAGCCGAGGCTGGCGATGCAGATGCCCTGGAAGGCCAGACCCCAGAGATGCAGGGGGCCGGTCTCTCGGACCAGCGGGCCGAACAGTGGTGCGGCAGCTGTTAGCAGCACGGCTGAGACCGCAAGCTGGAACACCAGCTGGCTGACCGGCGGCACCGCAGCCAGCGGGGTGATGCGCAAGCAGAGCGCAATTCCGGCCCAGCCGAAGGTAGCCCCCAGTGCCAGCAGATCGCCTGCCAGGCTTGCGGTTCCGCTGTCCCGGTCCAGAACCGCAAGCGCGACCCCGCCCATGGCCAGCACCAGGCCGAGGCTTCGGACCCGGGTGAGCTGCTCGCCGGGCAGCAGCAGATGCGCGGCCAGCGCCAGCCAGACCGGCATTGAGTAGAAGATGATCGACGCACGCGAGACCGTGGTCACGTCCAATGCAATGAAGAGGCAGATGAACTCAAAGCAGAACAGGAGGCCCGCAACCACCCCCCAAAGCGCGGCGCCACGGGGCAGCGGGCCGAGCCGCGGCCGGCGAAGGGTGATCCAGGCCGCCAGCACCAGGAGGCCGATGGCGGAGCGAAGCCCGGCCTGAAATACCGGGCCAAAGCCGCCGCCGGTCACCTTGATCACCACCTGGTTGAAGGCGAGGAGCAGGGCAAAACCGGTCAGCAAGGCGGCGCCGGAGGTGTCAATAGGGCGTTTTTCCGTCATGGCGGCCAATGGATTGCGGCGGCGTTGGCAAGTCAAGCGAAACCCGGCGGTGCGTGCGGGCGCAACGGGGCTGTACGGCGGCTCTGGTTTTGCGCAAGATCGGGATATCGAATGGGGGTGCGGATGCCGGAAACAAGGCCGCCCGATACGCTGCGGATTGCCACATACAACATTCAGAAATGCATCGGCCTCGACCTGCGGCGGCGGCCGGAGCGGATTCTGCAGGTGCTGGACGGGATCAAGGCGGATGTGGCGGTGCTGCAGGAAGCGGACAAGCGCTTGCCGCCGCGGCCGGCGGCGCTGCCGCATTTCCTGGTGGAGGAAACCGGCTGGCAGGCAGCGGATCTGGGTGGTGCCGGTTCGCTGGGCTGGCATGGCAACGCCGTCCTGTACCGGAACGGGGTGCGGTTGCGCAGCAAAGGGCATATCACGCTGCCGGGGCTGGAGCCGCGCGGGGCGGTCTGGGTGGAACTGGAAACAGCACTGGGTCTGGTGCGGGTGATCGGCGCCCATCTGGGGCTGACCGGCCGGGCGCGGCGCGAGCAGATGCATGCGCTGGCCCGGGCCGCGAAACGCGATGACACCGCGGTCGTTCTGGCGGGCGATTTCAACGAATGGTCGCGCGGGGCTGTGCTGGAGCATATCGCCCCGGCGCTGAAGTTCCTGCCGCCGCGGGCCAGCTTCCCGGCGATGCGGCCTTTGGGAGCGCTGGACCGGATTGCCCATTGCAAGCGGCTGGAGGCAGTTGGGCATGGGGTGCATGGCGCGCGGCCGGCGCATATCGCCTCTGACCATCTGCCTGTCTGGGCGGATTTGCGGGCGGTTTGAACCGGGAGCGCTCCCGCGCCCGCAGATGCTCAGGCTGCGCCTGATGCCTCTTGGCTGCCTTGGGCCGGGCGCTGCTGCGCAGCGCAGAGTTTGTTCGCTGAGAAGCGCCTAAGGGCAGGTATGTCCTTGGGCGCCATTTCAAGTGTGTGGTCCGCCAGCGCCGCGTCAAGGGCAAACCGCGCGTGCCGCGCGGTCCCTGCGGGACCCTTGACCCGGCGCAGGCGGAGAAAAGTTACCGCGCGCGCTGCTTCTGGCCGCGGCGCTGGGCGTTGCCGGGCTTGCTGCCCTGCGGTTTGCCCTGGCTGCTGCCGCCGCCGCCACCACGGCGGCGCTGGCCGCCGGGTTTGCCGCCGCCGCGGCGCCCCCCGCCGGGACGGCCGCCGGGTTTGCCTGCTGGGGCTGCCGGATCCGGCATCGCTTCCCAGGGGCGACCGGAGGCGGTGGGGATGGTGATCTTCATCACCTTCTGAATTGCCTTCAGTTCTTCCATCTCATCCGGGGCGCAGAAAGCGACCGCCTGGCCGTCCTTGCCCGCCCGCGCGGTGCGGCCGATGCGGTGGACATAGGCATCAGGCACATTGGGCAGTTCGTAGTTGTAGACGTATTTCACGTCCGGAATGTCGAGGCCGCGGGCGGCGACGTCGGTGGCGACCAGCACCTTGATTTCGCCTGCCTTGAAGGCCGCAAGGGCGCGTTCGCGCTGGCCCTGGGATTTGTTGCCGTGGATGGCGGCGGCTGCGAAACCGGCCTTGTCCAGGGTCTTCATCAGCTTTTCCATGCCCCATTTGGTGCGGCCGAAGACCAGGGTGCGCTCGTCCTTATGCTCGTTCAGCAGTTCCTTCAGCAGGTCCAGCTTGGCGGCCTTGGCGATGAAATGCACCGACTGGGTGATCTTGTCTGCAGCCTTGCCCGGAGGCGAGACCTCGATCCGGACCGGGCTTTGCAGGTAGGAGTTCGCGATCTCGTTCATCTGTTTCGGCATGGTGGCCGAGAACAGCATGGTCTGGCGCTCAGCCGGGATCAGCGCCGCGATCTTGCGCAGGGTATGGATGAAGCCCAGGTCCAGCATCTGGTCGGCCTCGTCCAGCACCAGGAAGTCGCAGGAGCCGAGGTCCAGCGCGCCGCGGTCAAGGATGTCGATCAGGCGGCCGGGGGTGGCGACCAGGATGTCGGTGCCCTTGGCGATGCGGGCAATCTGCGGGTTGATCGAAACGCCGCCGACAACCAGGCCAACCTTCATCGGGGTGTTTTCCGTCAGGCCCTTCAGCGTGTCGGCAATCTGGTTGGCCAGCTCGCGGGTTGGCGCCAGAACCAGGCCGCGTACGGTCATCGCGGCGGGTTTGCGGCCGTATTCCAGCATACGGGCGACCAGCGGCACGCCGAAGGCGGCGGTCTTGCCGGTGCCGGTCTGGGCCAGGCCCAGCACGTCCTTGCCGTTTAGCGCATGAGGGATGGCGCGGGCCTGGATCGGGGTGGGGTCGTTAAGGCCCATGTCCTTGAGACGGGCGAGGAGCTTTTCAGGAAGCCCCATGGTCGAGAATTCAGTCACATTCATATCCTTGTGCGGCCAGGCAAGACGCACAGGCCGGTGCCGCGGATCAGAGCCGCGGATGGGGTGGGGCAGGGGCCTCAGACGCGCGCTGGCCGGATGCCAGGCCGCTGGCCTCTGCAATCCCCACGCGTGATCTTGGGAATGGCGGCATATCACTAGACCCCGGATCAATGGTTGTGCGCAGGCTGCGCGTCCGGTCTTTGGCCTCTGCTCACGCGGCAGGGAGGGATGCCTGGGCGCCAAATGGCTGTGGATAAGCCGTTTGTCAACCTTTGATACCGGTGAAAAGCCTGTTTTCGGCACAGATTGCATCCGTTAAAGAGGAAGGCCAGAAACCCGTGAGGAAGATATGCAAAAAACGATCATCGCCCGCTGCGAGGCCAAAGGGCTGCGCATGACCGGCCAGCGCCGGGTGATTGCCCAGGTGCTGCAGGACAGCGATGATCATCCGGATGTCGAGGAGCTTTATGCCCGCGCCAGCGCAATGGATGCGGGCATTTCGATCGCCACGGTCTACCGCACCGTCAAACTGTTCGAAGAGGCGGGCATCCTGGAACGGCTGGAGTTTGGCGATGGGCGCGCGCGCTATGAGGACGCCGAGCGGGAGCATCACGACCACCTGATCGACATGAACACCGGTGAGGTGATCGAATTCTGCGATCCTGAGATTGAAGAACTGCAGGAGCGGATCGCGCGCAAGCTGGGATATGAGCTGCGCGGCCATAAACTGGAGCTGTATGGGGTGCCGCGCAAGGACGGTTAGGATCCTGCCCTAAAGCAGGCGGTTTGCGGCAGGCCGTTTCTTGCAAAGAAAGCGGCGCAGAAATCACGTGATTTCCGGTTGCGCCGGGTGCAAACCGGCCCATCCATCACGGGTGTTGATATGTATGCTCACGTCTTGTCATGAAAGCGGGTCGGAAACGGAGTTGCCCGCGTCAGGGTGCTGATGTCTTTTGCCCGGATGGCCCGGCAAGCTGCCGGTCCGCAAAACGGGACGCGCGAACATGAACAACCTGCACGGCATTTTGCTGGTCATCGCCTCGATGGCGTTTTTCACGCTTGAAGACATGTTCATCAAGCGCCTGGCCGGCAGTATCCCGGTTGGCGAGATCCTGATCTGCCTGGGGCTGGGCTGCGGGCTGGTGTTTGCGGTAATGGCAAAGATGCAGGGCAACGCGCTGTTTGCACCGCGGGCCTGGCGGGTGAAGCCGGTGCTGCGGGCAGGAACCGAGGCCATCTCAGCCATGGGGTTTGCCTCGGCGCTGGCGCTGGTGGACATTTCCACCGTGGCGGCGGTGTTTCAGGCGACGCCTTTGGTGATCACCATGGGCGCGGCACTGTTTCTGGGTGAAGACGTGGGCTGGCGGCGCTGGCTGGCGATTTGCACCGGTTTTGCCGGCGTGCTGCTGATCATCCGGCCCGGGCTGGACGGGTTTGAACCCGCGGCCCTGCTGGTGCTTGTTGCGGTGCTGGGCGTTGCCGCGCGTGACCTGATGACCCGTGTGATGGACAGCGCGGTGCCCTCCTCTGTGGTCAGCTTTCAAGCCTACCTGTCGCTGATCCTGGCGGGCGGGCTGCTGCTGGCCTTTACCCCGGGCGAGGCGCGTATGCTGGAGGGAGGTGAATACGGCATGATGCTGGGCGGCATCGTCTTTGGTGTTATGGGCTATTACGGCATCGTGGTGGCGATGCGGATCGGCGATGCCTCGGCAGTCACCCCGTTCCGCTACACCAGGCTGCTGTTCTCGATTCTGGTCGGTGTCATCGTCTTTGGCGAGCGGCCCGATGCGCTGACCCTGGCGGGTGCGTCGCTGATCATTGCCTCCGGTCTTTATACCTTTGTCCGCGAGCAGCGGCTGGCCCGGCGGGCCCGCCGGGCAGCGGCAGCTGCGGCCTGACGTCCCGCCCAGGGGAAATCCTCCGGCCTGTTGGCGCAAACAGGGCAATGTTAGCCCTAAACCGCCGCTTTTATGTATGTTAGCGGTAACGATGCCGGTTTACTTTCCGGCAGCGGCTGGTATGACGCTGGCAACAGAACGCGCCTCTTTCAGGCCCAACCAAGGATGGACAGATGAGCACCATTATCGACATTCACGCCCGCGAAATCCTCGACAGCCGGGGCAACCCGACGGTCGAGGTCGACGTGATCCTGGAAGACGGCACCATGGGCCGCGCCGCCGTGCCCTCGGGTGCGTCGACCGGTGCCTATGAGGCGGTGGAAAAGCGTGACGGCGACAAGTCCCGTTACATGGGCAAGGGTGTGCTGGAAGCGGTTGCCGCGGTGAACGGCGAGATTGCCGAAGAACTGGTCGGCTTTGATGCCACTGAGCAGGTCGCCGTGGACAGTGCGATGATCGAGCTGGACGGCACCGAGAACAAGGGCCGCCTGGGCGCCAACGCCATCCTGGGCGTGTCGATGGCGGTGGCCAAGGCTGCGGCCGATTTCACCACCCAGCCGCTCTACCGCTATATCGGCGGCACCTCGGCCCGGGTCCTGCCGGTGCCGATGATGAACATCATCAACGGCGGCGAGCATGCCGACAACCCGATCGACATCCAGGAATTCATGATCATGCCGGTGGCGGCGGAAAACATCCGCGAAGCCGTGCGCATGGGTTCTGAGGTGTTCCACACCCTGAAGAAGGAGCTGTCGGCGGCGGGTCTGTCCACCGGGATCGGTGACGAAGGCGGCTTTGCCCCCAACATCGGCTCCTCCCGCGAGGCGCTGGACTTCATCCTGAAGTCGATCGAGAAGGCAGGCTACAAGCCGGGTGAAGAGATCTATCTGGCGCTCGATTGCGCGGCGACCGAATACTATAAGGACGGCAAATATGTCCTGGCGGGTGAAGGCAAATCGCTGACCTCCGAGGAAAACGCCGACTATCTGGCGGCGCTGGTCAACGACTATCCGATCATCTCCATCGAGGACGGCATGTCCGAGGACGATTGGGACGGCTGGAAGCTGCTGACAGACAAGATCGGCAAGTCCGTGCAGCTGGTAGGCGACGACCTGTTTGTGACCAACCCGGCGCGTCTGGCCGATGGTATCGAGCGCGGTGTTGCCAACTCGATGCTGGTGAAGGTGAACCAGATCGGTTCGCTGACCGAGACCCTGAAGGCGGTCGATATGGCGCACCGCGCGCGTTACACCAACGTGATGTCGCACCGTTCGGGCGAGACCGAGGACGCCACCATCGCCGACCTGGCAGTTGCCACCAACTGCGGCCAAATCAAGACCGGCTCGCTGGCACGTTCGGACCGGCTGGCGAAATACAACCAGCTGATCCGTATTGAGGAAATGCTGGGTGAGGTGGCCGAATATGCGGGCCGTTCGATCCTGAAGTAAGAGCTTTGTAATTTGCTAACGGAAAAGCGCCTCGAACAAGTAGTTCGAGGCGTTTGTTTGTATAAGGGGAATTTGAAATGAAAACACGGCGCGTTTACTACTATTCTTCTTCAAAGCACGCTGTTGAAAACCTTGCGAATCGTCGAATTAGAGTGAGCAGGTTCTCACAATGCAACGACGTTTTCGAGCTAGAAGCTGTGGATTTCACTGACAAAAAATTTAGAGAGGAGTTTAGAAGCTACATTAGGCAAATTGACCGTGAGCAAGGCCTAGTTTGCCTATCTAGGACGTGGAAGAGCGCGATCATGTGGTCTCACTACGCCGATAAACATAAAGGAGTTTGCTTTGCGTTTGATGTAAACGCGGAGACAAGCTTTAACGTTACCTACTCTTCAGAGCGATTGTACCCGGGGATCACCCTCAAAAACTTTCTCGAACATGTTAATGAGAGCAAGCTGGAAGAACTTTTCGGTACAAAGTCAATTGACTGGGCCTACGAACAAGAAGTTCGTTTAATGGTTCCCTTGAAGGGAGAAGAGCCAGATGCCGACGGGAACTTCTTCTTTGGTTTCGGTGGGGATCTGCGTTTGCGGGAAGTTTTCTTAGGACAGAACACCGACTTGACCATCGAAGACATCGAAGAAGCTACGCAGGGAATGGATGTTGAGGTGATCCCCACTAGGCGGGCTTTCCGTAGCTTTTCGGTAGTGAGACAGAAGGATGAGAATTTGTGGCCAAGGCGAAAATGAACAGCCCGTCACTGGAAAACCGGTTTCAATCCGCCCACGCTGACTTGCTGATGTCCTCCTTTGCAAAAGTGACCGGCCGCCCGCTGCTTGACGGCACGGATGCCGAAGCGCTCTATCACGCGCCATTCCCGGTGCTGTCGCACAATACCGCGGCCGATCCGGTGCTGACCTATGGCAATCTGGCGGCGCAGGCGTTGTGGGAAATGGGCTGGGAACAGCTGACGGCGATGCCCTCGCGGCTGACGGCGGAGCCGGCCCACCGCAGCCAGCGTGATGCAATGTTTGCCGAGATGCGCGCCAAGGGCTTCATCGAAAACTATGCCGGGGTGCGGATCAGCGCCTCTGGCCGGCGGTTTGAGATCCGTAATGCGGTCATCTGGCCGCTGCTGGGGCCGGACGGGGAGAAGCTGGGCGAGGCGGCAACGTTTCGCGAGTATGCCTATCTGTGACCGCGGGCCGCAGCGCCGGTAAAAGGGTTTGCGCACCCCCAGCGCAGCCATAGGAAAAGGCCAGCGGTTGTGTGGCCCGGTTCACAGACGGCTTTTCACGATCCTGTTATCTTACCTTTACGCGGTCCGGTTGTTGCCGCGGGAAAAGGGAGATCGCCATGGCAAATCAGGGTTTGCGCAGACTGGCAGTCTTAGTTGTTCTTTCAGCATTACTGGGGTGCGGCGAGCCGGGAAAATACCCGCTAAGCGGGACAAATGCTGCACCATCTGATCCGGTTCGAAGCATGACTGCGTCGGCCGGGTTCATGAACCATCCGGGAATTTGAGACCGGATGGCTGGCGCTCCGGCCGGGGGCGGGGCGTCAACTCCAAGGGGTTAGCAGCAGCGCTGTAGGGCGCCGCGGTGTGCTTGGTTCCGTCGCCGCACGGCGAGGTCATTGGTCTGCCTGGCCGTCGTGCGCCAATACGGTGACTGCTGCAGCCCCGCCTGACGGAAGATAGGTTTGGATACCGGCCTTTCGGGGGGAGGGCCGGCCTGAGGGCGCAGGGTGCACTGTGCCTTCAGGGCAGCATTTCCTTAGTCATCAGGATGTAGTTGCTGCGCGGCTTGAAGCGGGTGCGCTGGTAGAGCCGCTGAGCGGTCTCGTTATCGCGGTCGACCTCCAGGTGCAGTGCGCGCATCCCGGCTGAAGCCAGGGTTTTGGGCAGTTCAGTCAGCACTTCGGTGGCAATGCCGCGGCCGCGCACGGCGGGGCGGATGTACAGTTCATCCACAAAGCCGTCCATGCCGCCGAATTCCACCGACCAGCCGAAGGTTATGACGATATAGCCAATTGGCGCGCGGGTGGGGCCGATCAGGTAGACGGCGCCGTAGGGGTGGCCGTTCAGCAGCGGCTCAATCCCAGCTTGGCGATGCGCGTCCGTGGTGTCGAGGCCGGATTCGGCGTGGAAGGCGGCAACCAGGGCCAGCACCCGGTCCAGATGTTCGGGTTTGGCGAGATGCAGGGCGGCGCTCATAGGCGGGCGAGCCTTTCGGTCAGGAGGGTGAAGAAGCCGTCCGCGTCGGCGTCGCCGATGAACATTGCATTGGGTGTGCGGCCGGTGACGCCCCACCAGTCAGCAACAGTCATGCCGAGGGTGAGGTCCGATTTGGTTTCAATCTCGACGTTCACGTGGCGGCCGGAGAACAGGCTGGGCTGCAAGAGCCAGGCGATGACGCAGGGATCATGCAGCGGGCCGCCGTCGGAGCCGTATTTCTCCACATCGAAGCGTTCGAAGAAATCGAGCATTTCGGCGGTGAAATGGCCGACCCGGGTATCAAGGGCGCGGATCGCGTCTACGCGCGGCCTGGTGGCCAGCACCTTATGCGTCGCATCCAGCGGCAACACGGTCAGGGGCGCGCCGGATCTGAAAACGATTTCAGCGGCTTCCAGGTCGACGTAAATGTTGAACTCAGCCGCCGGGGTGATGTTGCCCACCTCGAAATAGGCGCCACCCATCATCACGATTTCCTGCACCCGCTCGATTATGTCGGGAGCGGTATTAAAAGCGGCGGCGATGTTGGTGAGCGGGCCCAGGGTGCAGAGGGTGACCGTGCCTGGCGCCTCGCGGCGCAGGGTTTCGATGATGAAGTCGACGCCGTGCCCTTCGGCCAGCGGCATTTGCGGCTCCCACAGGTCCGGCCCGTCAAGGCCGGTCTGGCCATGCACGTGTTCGGCGGTGATCAGCGGGCGCGCCAGCGGCGCCTTGCTGCCTGCGTAGACGGGGACATCCGTCTTGCCCGCGGCCTCGCAGACGATGCGGACGTTCTTGCTGGTGAGCTCCAGGGGCACATTGCCGGCAGCGCAGGTGATGCCCAGCAGATCCAGTTCCTGCGGGCTGGCCAGCGCCAGCAGGATGGCAACGGCATCATCCTGGCCCGGATCGGTGTCGATGATGATTTTCCTGGCGCTCATGGCAGTCTCCGCACGTCGTGAACCACGAGATTACGCGCTGTTGCAGCGGGATTGAACCGCTGCGGCACAGGTCCGTGCAAATTTCGGGAGATTTTCTGCGACGGAAGTTTGCCGCCGTGGCGTTTGCTTTCTATGGTTTTCTTACGCAGCGTCACCAGGGCGGGATGGCCCGGTTGCGCAGCGGTTTTCAGCTTGGCCCGGCTTGGGGCGGTATTGGTGCGCGGTGGTTTGTCCGGACACGCAGGTTTTTGATTTGAATGAGGAATAGACCAGATGCCCAAAGAACCCAAAGTTGTCGGCGATATCCTGAAGGACAAGAAGATGACAGCCGCCTACATGGACTACTGCAAGCGGCGCTATTGTCTGAACGAGTTCATGTTCACCCAGAACAAGGGCAACCCGGAATCGCTGTGGGCCCGCTATATGGACCAGAAGAAGGGCAAGGAGCCGGTTAATATCACCTCCAAGACCTATAATGCGGCCAAGGTGCTGGCGGAAAAGGGTGATTTCAAGAACAGCGGCTGGAAGAAGATCATCGCGACCGGCAAGGAAGAGGTCGTGAAGATGCTGAACAAGGATGTGATGGGCTTCACTGGCAGCGATGAATACAAGAAATACGTCGCCGAAAACGGCATGGGGGATCCCAAGAAGGCGGCCAAGCTGCTGGGCATCACCGATGTGAAAAAACTGAAAGACGTGATGGTCAACGTTGCTGCCGATGACAAGAAGACGGCCGAGAAGCTGTGGAAAGAGTTGGCGAAGAAGGAAAAGATCATCGAGGATTACAAGGCGATCTCATCCTCCTTGAAAAAGGCAAAGCTGGTCTAGCAACTGTGTTTCTCAGGCGCTGTGGGCAACCCCTGTCTGACAGGCTTTGACGAGCGCGCTGGCGGGTGTGTCGAGTTTGCGAGCGGCGGCCGTGATAATGACTTTGTGAGGTTTGCCTGCATCGCGAAGCCGGTCGGCGAAGATTTTCAGGACCGGATTGCGATGGCGGGCAACGTTAGCGGCCTGGAACATCACCAGCCGCAGAACTCGCCGTCCCGCCGCCGGTAATGCGCTTGCCTTTCAGTGCGCCGCTGCCGTGTGCAATGGGAGCGAGGCCAGTCAGAGCGAAGGCCTGTTTTCGCGGGAGATGGCCAGGCAAAGGCGTTCGCCATTGTGCCCGAACCAGTGGCGCATCAATGGCTCACTCTGTGCGGGTGGGAATTGCCGGGTCCGGGCGCCCGCTGCATCCTGACCCTAACCCCGCTGCCCGTTGGCTGCGCCGCCGGGATTTGAGTATTTAAGGCAAGATGAAGGAGGGTGGGCCGTCAGGCGCTCTCGTCAGCTTTTACTTGGTCCCAGAGCGCGTCCATTTCGGCCAGGTCGCTGTCTTCCGGGCGTTTGCCGCGGGCGGCGAGCTTGGCCTCGACGCCTTCGAAGCGGCGGGTGAACTTGGCATTGGCGGCGCGCAGGGCGGCTTCGGGTTCTACTCCCAGATGGCGGCCCAGGTTGGCCATCACAAAAAGCAGGTCGCCGAATTCTTCCTCCACTTCCGCATGGGAGAGTGTGTCGCGGGCCTCCACCAGTTCGGCGCATTCCTCGGTGATCTTGGCGATGACATTGTCGGCTGATGGCCAGTCAAAGCCGACCCGGGCGGCGCGTTTCTGCAGCTTGTAAGCGCGCAGCAGTGCGGGCAGGCCGATGGCGACACCGTCCAGAGTGCCCTTTTGTTCCTTGCCTGCGCGTTCTGCAGCCTTGATCGCCTCCCAATCCTGGGTTTGCTGTTCGGCGGATTTTTCGCGGGACTCATTGCCGAACACGTGCGGGTGGCGCGAGACCATCTTGTCCGACATGGTCTGGACAACGTCCTGAAAGGTGAAATGCCCGGCTTCCTCAGCCATCCGGGCGTGGAAGACGGATTGGAACAGCAAATCGCCCAGCTCTCCCCTCAGCTCCTCCCAGGCCTCGCGTTCGATGGCGTCGGCAACTTCATACGCTTCTTCAATGGTATAGGGGGCGATACTGGCGAAATCCTGTTCGATGTCCCAGGGGCAGCCGGTTTTGGGATCGCGCAGGCGCGCCATGATTTCCAGGAGGCGCTCGATGCCGGCGGTCCGGTCGTGGATCAGGTCTGTTTCTTGCATTGCGGCTGCTCTTTTTCCGGTGTCAGATGCATCATCCCGAGTCTGGAGCAGGAGTCCACCCCGATGCCCGTTGTGAACCGTATTGCCGATTATGCCGAAGAGATGAAGGCCTGGCGGCGGCATCTGCACCAGATCCCGGAACTGGCGCTGGACTTGCCCAAGACGGCGGCCTTTGTGGCGGAGCGGCTGCGGGAGTTCTGTGTGGATGAGCTGCATGAAGGCATCGCGCAGACCGGTATGGTGGCGATTATCAACGGGCAGGGCGAGGGGCCAACGATTGGCCTGCGCGCCGATATGGATGCGCTGCCGATTCCGGAGGAAACCGGGGCGGACTATGCCTCCGGCCACGCGGGCAATATGCATGCCTGCGGCCATGACGGGCACACCACGATGCTTTTGGGGGCGGCAAAGTATCTGGCGGAGACGCGCAACTTCTCGGGCCGGGTTGCGCTGATCTTTCAGCCGGCTGAGGAGGCGATCGGCGGTGCCCGCATCATGGTCGAGGAAGGCATCATGGAGCGGTTCGGTATCGGCGAGGTCTATGCGCTGCACAATGCGCCGGGCCTGCCGGAGGGGCATTTCTTGACCACCCCGGGCGCGCTGATGGCGGCGGTGGATACATTCCACATCCATATTCAGGGCAAGGGCGGCCACGGGGCGATGCCGCATGAAACCCGCGATCCGGTGATGGCGGCCTGCGGTATGGCCCAGGCGATCCAGACCATCGTCAGCCGAAATCATCACACGCTGGAGGATCTGGTGGTCTCTGTCACTCAGATTCACACGGGCACCGTCGACAACGTGATCCCGGACACTGCCTATATCAACGGTACCGTGCGCACCTTCAATCCGGAGGTGCAGAAGATGGTGATGCGGCGGATGAAGGAAATCGTTGCCGGGCAGGCGGCGAGCTATGGCGTCGAGGCGGAGCTGGATTATGAGATCGGCTATCCCGCCACCATCAATGATGCGGAGAAAACCGGTTTCGCAGTTGAGGTTGCCCGGGAAATCGCGGGCGGGGATAATGTCGAACCGGAGGGCGGCCGCGAGATGGGGGCCGAGGATTTTGCCTATATGCTGCAGGCGCGGCCCGGATCTTATCTGTTTATTGGCCAGGGCGATACCGCCGGGCTGCACCATCCGAAATATGATTTCAACGATGGGATTGCCCCGGTGGGCGCGTCGTTCTTTGCACGGCTGGTGGAGCGGGCGCAGCCAGTTGGCTGAGGAGGCGGGGACGGGTGACAATGGCGCGCGGTTGCGTTATTTGATCAAATTAATTGACGCATAACAGGGAAGCATAGAACCATGGCTCTGGAAGACGCAAAACACATGATCGACCACGCCTTTACTCGCGAGGACCTGAAGGGGCTGAGTTTTGAGATCACCTTTGGCGGCGCGACGTCTTTCCTGCGTCGCAAGTACACCAAGGATCTGACAGGGGTGGATATTGCCGTAACCGGCGTGCCTTTTGACCAGGCGGTGACCAACCGGCCCGGCACCCGGCTGGGGCCGCGGGCGATCCGCGAGGCCTCCACCCTGCAGAGCCCGGATGAACCCTATGGCTGGCCGCATGCTCCTCTCAGCACGCTGGCGATTGCGGACTATGGCGACCTGGCATTTGATCATGCCAATGTGCCGGAGTTTCCCGGTGCGCTGACCGAGCATATCCGGGGCATTCTGGCACGTGATACGGCCTCTGTCGTGCTGGGCGGCGATCACTACATCAGCTTTCCCATTTTGAAGGCCTATGCCGAGAAATACGGCCCCATCTCACTGCTGCAGTTTGACGCCCATACCGACACCTGGCCGGACGACAACATGGAGCGGGTCGACCATGGCACCATGTTCTATAAGGCGCTGAAATCGGGGATCGTGGATCCGGCGACATCAGTCCAGGTGGGGATCCGCACCACCAATGAGGACACGCTGGGCGTCAACATCATCGACGCGCCGACGGTGCATGAAATCGGCCCGGTTGAGACCGCCAAACGGATCAAGGCGATCCTGGGCGACCGGCCCGCATACCTCACCTTTGACATCGACTGCCTGGACCCGGCCTATGCGCCCGGCACCGGCACACCTGTGTGGGGCGGGCTCACCTCGGCGCAGGCCTCGCGCATCCTGCGGGAGATTGCCGGCATCAATATCAAGGGCGGCGACGTGGTGGAGGTCTCTCCCCCCTTTGACACAACCGGCGCAACTGCTATTGCCGGGGCGCATGTGGCGACGGAGATCATCTGCCTTCTGGGCTGGAACATGAGAGACAATGACTGACTTCAATCAACCGATCAGCGGAAATGACCTGGCCCGGTTCTCCGGGCCGAACACCTTTATGCGGCTGCCGCAGGCGACTTCGCTGGACGGCTTGGATGTTGCAGTTGTGGGCGTGCCAATGGATATCGGCACCTCCTGGCGCTCAGGCACGCGGTTCGGGCCCAAGCAGATCCGCGCCGAGAGCGCGATGCTGCGGCCCTATAACATGGCCACCGGTGCAGCGCCGTTTGACAGTCTGAACATTGCCGATATTGGCGATCTGGCGATCAATACGTTTTCGCTGAAGGAATCGCTGCGGATCATCCAGGAAAGCTATGAGGCGATTCTGTCGGGCGGGGTGATCCCGGTGGCGATGGGCGGCGATCATTCGATCACCCTGCCGATCCTGCGGGCGGTTGCGGCCAAATACGGCCCCGTGGCGCTGGTGCATGTGGATGCCCATGCGGATGTGAACGACGAGATGTTCGGCGAGCGCGAGACCCATGGCACCGTGTTCCGCCGCGCTTATGAGGAAGGGCTGATTGTTCCGGACAAGACCTATCAGATTGGCATCCGCGGCACCGGCTATGCCGCCACCGATTTCTCCGAGGCGCAAAGCTGGGGTTTTCAGCACTTCCCGGCACAGGAGCTGTGGGGTCGGCAGCTGCATCAGATGGGTGCGGAAATTCGCCGCGATATCGGCAATAGGCCGGTCTATGTGTCCTATGATATCGATAGTCTGGACCCGGCCTATGCGCCGGGCACCGGCACGCCGGAAATCGGCGGGCTGACCACGCCGCAGGCGCTGGAGCTGATCCGGGCGCTGAAGGGGGTCAATATCGTGGGCTGCGACCTGGTGGAGGTGTCGCCGCCTTATGATCCCTCGGGCAACACCGCCCTGGTGGGCGCCAACCTGCTCTATGAGCTGTTGTGCGTGCTGCCGGGCGTGGCAACGAGATAAGCGGTCCGGCCTGAGCTGCAGGCCGGGGGAGGGCCGCGCGCAGGGAGGAGGAGGCAAGGTTTGACCTTGAAACCGCAATGAGGCGGCTGATGCTGTTCGGCTGGGTTCTGCTGGCCGCTGTGGTCGCCGGGCTGGGGTTCATCCGGCTGGCGCCGAGCGATCCGCTGGATTGGAACACCCAGCCGGAGTTCACCGAGGACAAGGAATTCCGCGGCGGCGTGTTCCGGGTGGTGCGCACCGGGCCGGATGGGCTGGAGCGGTTCCACCGGATCGCCAGCACCGCTCCGCGCACCAGCGTGCTGGCGGGCGGGCCCGCGGACGGGATGGCGACCTATATCACCCGCACGCAGCTTTTGGGGTTTCCCGACTACACCACTGCGGCGCAGGACGGTGATCTGCTGAAAGTCTATGCGCGGCTGCGCTTTGGCCGGTCTGACCTCGGCGCCAACAAGGAGCGGATCAACGGCTGGCTGGCGGAGATGGAAGAGGGTGCGCAGGCTGCTTCCGCTGGCGAGTGAGCTAGGGCTCCCGCCTGTTCGCGGACTTTTGGAAAAAGCCCGTCACAGTTGGGCGTGGCGGGGGGGGGTGGGGGGGGGGGGGGGGGGGGGGGGGGAGGGGGGGGGGGGGGGGGGGGGGGG
>NZ_JBSWYB010000021.1:0-68403 GCF_056160905.1 Leisingera sp. ABD4_442
GCTCCGCGCTTGCCAAGCCCGAGACCGACGATTACCAAAACCAAACCCGCAGACTCTCCTCATGAGCAAGGGACCATCGGGGGGCAGGTCAGGAACAATGGGCCTGCCGAGGGCAGCGTTCGGAACACTTCATCAAGTAGAGGATGAACCGGCACCAACCGTTCGGCAGCATCGGTCTTCAGCAATCTCAGTTGGTTATTCGCCTTCCAATGGTCCGTTCAGTGAGTTGCCGCCCACGCAGTCGTCAAAGACCTCGGTGATCCGGAACAAATGCTCCGGCCAGTCCTCAGACGCGTGGATGACCACGATGGTGCCTTCAGTCAGCTCAGCCATAGCAGAACCGCGATGATGACTAGCCAAACAAGGAACTCGTCTCCCCAAGAAAGCTTGGGCTTAGGAGGCTTGGAGTGCCTGAGGAGCAGAGCAAGTAGTTGATACAGCATGATAAACCTCCGTAGTTGCTATCAATTTAGATACGGAGGGATGCTCGGTTTTAGGGGCTTGCAGTTTCTCTAGTCAGGCGACTCAACTCAATGTCTAAGGGTGTTGCTGCGTACTTCCGATAAGCGCGCGCAGTCTTTGGCCAGCCTTAACGCAGGTATGGAATTATGGTGTCTGTTCCAATCTTGAGGCGAACTATGATGCTTGCGTCCCCTTCCTCCCGCTTCCTGCAAAATGGCGGCCAGTCCGAGTTCACGGTAAGCCTGCAGAGGCTGGGGAGGGTGCTCGGCGCAGTCAGGAATACCGTGATGCTCTCGCAATCGCGCAAGGAAGATTTTCTGACCCCTCAGATGGATTTGGCCCCCAAACTGTTGGGGCTCTGAAAACTGATGCTGATGGAAGGTTTGCTATAAGGTTGCCGCTGTATGATGCTCTTGGCGCTGACGCTGCCAGCCGTGTTGAAGGAGTACAGCGTATTGGGTCACTGAAGAACCCACGGCGTGCCGTGCCGGTGGACTTTTCGAACGCGGTGATTGTTGTCCGCTTTCAATTCCATGTAGACTCAAATGGGAACTATGTTCCCGGTTCAGAGCCGCGCTTGATCACGATGTATCCGGAGGCAAGCAAATGAAAGAAATAGAAAAATTTGAGGGTTTTATCTTCTTCAACCTATCCGGAGACTCGTTTGATGCCAGGTTTCTGCGCAATCTGGCGATGAACGATGGCATGCGGCGAGACGCCTGGCGCACTGCCTTTGAGTGGGTTCTGAAGAACCGGCCTTACAGCGCTCAGGAATGGGAAGATCAGCACAACTCCTCCTTTGACACCGATGACGAACTATACGCGCACCTTGGGGCAGTCTTTGAGTACGTTTTCAACCGGGGACCAAAAGATTTCAAGTTCTGATCAAGCCGTCGCAAGGGTTCCCGTCTTCTAACGCAATGGGCCTCCATTAAGAAGCAATTCTCCCCCAACCACACCGCCCCTCGCCACCACCGGGTCTCCACCGTCACGCTCTCGATGGCAGCGGCTTGGACACGTTGCGTCTCCACTTGCTGCTCCGCCCAATGGCCATAACCCAAAATAGCCACGGGAACAGCAACGAGGAGGCCTAGCAGAACTTTGTTCGCTATGAGCCTGTCGATGTAGTCACCAAGGTTCGCCAAGAAATAAGAAAACGCCCACATCGGTCAATCTCCCTTAATAATATGCGCCTGCGCGGCAAAACCGCCCCCCGGTTTCGCTGCCTGTTCTTTCCGTACGATTTCAGCGTGCCGACAAGGCCGCTTTCCCATGGCTAGATATCCAGCTGGCATTTGCAGCCGTCGAAGAGAGCAGCAGCCTGCGGAATTGTTTCCGAGCGGGTGATATAGACTTCACCCCTCGGAAAAGCCCCGCTTACCTTTCACCCATACCACGGCCGGCCAGGATGATGCGGAGCTGATAGGATTGCTGCCGCCTGAAACTCCCCCGAGCCACTAACCGCAGGCGTTTGCCCTGACGGCACGCCAGCGTTCAGCCCCTGCGTTGCAGCTTTTGGCTCCGCGATGCCGGACAGATCAGACGAGCTTTAGAACCTGTTCGACGACATAATCCGTCTGGGCGCTGGTCTGGGCCGGGCCAATCGGCAGGCTGATGACCTCTGACGCCAGTTTCTCCGACAAGGGGAAAGCCCCCTGCCCGTATCCGAGTCCCGCGTAGGCGCCTTGAAGATGCGGCGGTTTGGGATAGTGGATGACGGTGCCGATGCCCGCCGTTTCCAGACGGGCCCGGAAGGCATCACGCTCCGGGTGCCGCACCACGAAAAGATGCCAGACCGGGTCCGCCCATTGCGGAACCGCCGGCAGCACCAGGCTGGATCCGGACAGCGCATCCAGATACCGGGTGGCAATAGCCTGACGCCGGGCATTCCAGCCGTCAAGAACCTGCAGCTTCACTTGCAAAGCCGCCGCCTGCATTGGGTCCAGGCGGCTGTTCTGACCAGTAAGCTCATGCTCGTATTTGACCGCAGATCCATAGTTTCGCAGCATCTCAACCCGCGCGGCCAATTGCGCGGAGCTGGTTGTAAAGCCGCCGCCGTCCCCCAGCGCCCCCAGGTTTTTACCTGGATAGAAGCTCCAGCAGGCCGCCTCGCCGAAACTGCCGATCCGTTTGCCCTTGTACTTTGCACCATGTGCCTGGGCCGCGTCTTCGAGCAGATGCAGCCCATGCTTCTCCGCAAGCGCCAGCAGCGGGTCCATATCTGCAGGCTGCCCGTAAAGATGAACAGGGATGATCGCCCTTGTTTGCGGTGTGATAGCTGCTGCAACGGCCACTGGATCGATGTTGTGGGTATCCTCCAGCGGCTCAACCGGAACAATACGGGCACCGCAAAAACTGACCGCGAGCCAGGTAGCGATATAGGTGTTGGCAGGCACGATCACCTCGTCGCCCGGGCCAATCCCCATCGCCCTCAATGCCAGTATCAGCGCATCCAGGCCGTTGCCGGTGCCCCGGCAAAAACCCGCGCCGGTGTAACCGGCAAACGCCGCCTCAAAGGCTTCGACCTCAGGGCCAAGGATGAAATAGCCCGACCGCGCAACCCGCAGCACGGCACTTTCCAGCCGTTCCTGGATCTCCGCATGAGCCCCCGCGATATCAAGAAAGGGAACCTTCATGACACCGCACCTGCGGCGGCTTTGAATTCATCATAGTCGCGGATATAATCTGCCTCATCATAGACCTCTGAGGTCAGCACCATACAAACCGCCCCAGAGGAAAAATTGTCCAGATAGCGCCACATCATCGGACAGACATAAAGCCCGTAATAAGAGCGGTTCAGATGGAACCGCTTGGTCTTTAACCCGTCATCAAGCAGGATGTCGAAGCTGCCGGACATGCAGATGATGAACTGATGCAGCGCCTTATGCGCATGCTCGCCGCGGTCGGCCCCGCCCGGAACATCATAGAGGTAATAGACCCGCTTGATGTCAAAGGGGATGTGATTGCTGCCCTCGACAAAGGTCAGGTTGCCCCGCACATCGGTAATCTTGGGCAAGTCAATGATTTTGCAGTCGGTCAGAGGCACGGAAACCGCCTTCGCATTTGAATGTCCCTTGTGTATATGCATATCTGAACCGGACCAGCAAGCAGCGCCGCCGCCGCGGCCGCCTCAATCAAGGACAGCGCCCCTCCCATGAGCAAAAAGCTACTGATCATCGGTGCGGGTGAATTCGCCGACATCGCCTATGAGTATTTCACCGTGGACAGCGCCTACGAGGTTGCGGGCTTTGCTGTGGAATCTGAGTATCTGACGGAAACGGAGAAATTCGGCCTTCCCGTGGTGGCCCTGGAAACAGCCGATACGGTTTTCCCAGCCGCTGCGGTGGAGGCCCATGTGGCCGTGACCTCGACCAAACTGAACCGGGTCCGGGCACGGCTGATTGGGATCGCCCGCAGCAAAGGGTACACCCTGGCTAATTTCATCAGCCCCCGGGCCATGGTCTGGCGAACGGCCGAACTGGGCGACAACGTCTTTATTTTCGAGAACAATGTCGTGCAGCACGGGGTCACAATCGAAAGCGGCTGTGTGCTGTGGTCGGGCAATCATATCGGTCACCAGACCCGGATCCGCGAGCACTGCTTCCTGTCCTCCCACGTGGTTGTTTCGGGATATTGCGACATCGGCGCAAGCAGTTTTGTCGGGGTCAATGCAGCCTTTGCGGACAATGTTAAAACCGGCGACGACGGCTTTGTCGGGATGGCAGCGGTCGTCAACAAGAGCTTCGACACCCCTGGCCTGATCCTAAACGGCAACCCGGCGGAACCGGCCAAAGTGTCGTCTTACCGCTATTTCAGAATAAAGCCGTAAGATGGGCTGGGTTAAAAAAGGCCTGGTGTTCAGTCCGGACGGGAGCCGTACTTGGGCCCGGCATTCCTTCATGACCCCCTGCCCCTGGCAGCGGGATCCGGACACCATCCGTCTGTTTGGCGGCATGCGCGACGATCAGGGCATCAGCCGGATCGGCTGGGTGGATGTGGATGCGGCTGATCCGCTGCGGGTCCAGGCCGTGTCCGAAGATCCAGTAATCGACCTCGGCGCACCCGGAATGTTCGACGACAACGGCATGATCCTGGGTGATATTCTGGAAGTCTCCGCAGATGAGCTGCGGATGTATTACGTCGGCTTCCAGCTGGTGGAGAAGGCCAAGTTCCTGGCATTTACCGGACTGGCCGTCAGCCGCGACCGCGGCAACAGCTTTGAGCGGGTGCAGGAGACACCGGTCATCGACCGCTGCCCCGAAGGCGCCTTTATCGGTGCGCTGCATTCCATTTCGCCGCTGCCGGACGGTTCCTCCTACCGGGCCTGGATCTCCCGCGGCTTCGGCTGGCAGGACATCGGCGGGCGGCTGTACCCGGCCTATGATTGCTGGACCCTGACCAGCAGCGACGGGCTGCGCTTTGATAACGCCGCAGCCCAGCGGATCATCCCCCCTGCCGCGCAGGAATACCGCATTGGCCGCCCCCGTGCGAACCAGCTGCCGGACGGTACCTGGGAGCTACGGGCAACCTCCGACACCCTGTCCAAGCAATACGAAAGCTTCCGCTTCACCTCGCCCGACGGGGTGCAGTTCACCCGCACCTCGGACCTGGAACTGCCGCGTGGCGAAGCCGGAGCCTGGGACGGCGAGATGACCTGCTACCCCGCACGCATCGACACGCCTCAGGGCCGCAGCTATCTGTTCTACAACGGCAACAACATGGGCGCGACCGGCGTCGGCGTTGCCGTGCTGGAGGATTGATCTGTGGCCATTGAGGTTCAGCGCTATGCGGCTGAGGAAGCCAGCCAATGGGATGCTTTTGTCGAAGCGTCGAAAAATGGCACCTTCCTGCTGCAGCGTGGTTTCATGGATTATCACGCCGACAGGTTTCAGGATCATTCGCTGATGATCCGCGAAAACGGGAACTTGCTTGCTGTGATGCCTGCCAACGCCGATGGCGCAGTTCTGAACTCCCACGGCGGGCTCACCTATGGCGGCGTGATCTCCGGCGCAAAGATGAGCGCGGAACGGATGCTGCATGTGTTTGACGCGCTGGCAGACTACCTGCCTGCCGCCGGGTTCAGCGAAGTAAACTACAAGGCAATTCCCTACATTTACCACAGCCAGCCGGCTGACGAGGACATCTATGCGCTGTTCCGTCATGGGGCCTTAGCTGTTCGCACAGATATCTCGGCGACAATCGCGGTGCCGCGCCGCCTGCCCTTTGGCAGCGGCAAAAAGGACGGCCTGCGCAAGGCCCGCAAAGCAGGCCTCGACGTTCGCGAAAGCAGCGATTGGAGCGCCTGCTGGGCGCTGCTAACCCAGGTGCTGGGCGACCGCCACAACGCACGCCCCGTGCACAGCGAGGCAGAAATCCGGTTGCTGGCCGGCCGGTTCCCCGACCGGATCCGCCTGTTTGGCGCTTTTGACGGCGAACAGATGGTTTCCGCCCTCGTGATCTTCGATTGCAGCCAAACTGTGCACGTCCAATACATCGCCTCCTCGGATCGCGGCCGCCGGCACGGCGGCGTCGACCTGATTGTTCACGCGCTGCTGGAGGGCGAATACGCCGGGCGGGCGTGGTTCGACTTTGGCATTTCAACGACCGATCAAGGCCATGTGTTGAACGCCGGCCTCGCCAAGCAAAAAGAAATGTTCGGCGCCCGCAGCTCGGTGTATCAGCAGTTCCGCTGGCAGCTTGCCTGACGCGGGCAGCCGGACGGCTGGTCCGGATGATAAAGAGGACATTCAATGACGCAGACACCCGCCGCCAGCTTCATTCTGCTGTCCTACTGCCAGCAGGACACCATCGCCGGGTCGGTGCAATCGCTGCTGCAACAGGACTGCGAGCCGATCGAGATCATCATTTCGGATGACGCCTCCACCGATGAAACCTTTGCAATCATCCAGGCGCTGGCAGAGGAGTATACCGGCCCGCACCGGATCGTAGCCCGGCGCAATGAGGCCAACATGGGTGTCAACCGGCACATCGAACAGGCCATCGCGCTGGCCAGCTCGGATCTGATGATCTGGACCGCCGGCGACGACCGGAACGCCCCCAACCGGGCGCAGCGGATCATCGACAGCCACCGGCAAACCGGTGCCAAACTGTTCTATTCGGATGCGGAAACCGTGGACCCGGCTGGGCAGCCCGGCGAGGACGCCTACCGCCGGGCGCTGTTTTACAAGGACTTCACAACCGCGGATGCCGCCACGTCTTTTTCCCTCTACCTGGGTGCAACGGCAGCCTGGCACAAGGATCTGTACCGCAAATACGGCGGCTTCCCCAAGGAGCGCGCCTATGAGGATCTGATCCTTGGCTTCCGCGCCGCGCTGGAAGACGCCTTGCATTACATCCCCGAAAAGCTGGTGATCTACAAAGAGGACGTCGGCATCTCAGCCCAGCTGACCAAGAAAGTCAGCCCCCTATCCAACCAGGAGCGCCGCACAAGAATGCTGCAGGGCCAGCTCGCGGTTCTGGAACAGAGGCTGAAAGATGCCCGGAACTTTGGACTGGCGGAGGACGCGCTGGTGGTCAAAAATATGACACAGGCAGCCGGTAAGATCTGCGCCCGGCTGGACTCCTACGAGGGGCTCGGCAAGGTGCTGTTCAGCAGGTCTTATGGCTGGAACGCCAAGCTTCAGGGGATCGCCAGCGAGGGCTTGCGCAGGCTGCGCAACAGGTAACGCCGCAGCGGACCACCCCTGCCCCGCCGACGCCCCGGCTGACCGTCAGAACCGCATCAGGCCCTATGCCTGGGCCGCGGCCTCAAGCCTGCAGGCGCCAAGGCTCTTCCTGGCCAATCTCCTCTGCAGCGGGCTGGCCAGCGCCACCTGCAGCATTTGTGCGGAAAGCCCCAATTGCGCCAGCCATCGCCTGAGCTTCCTTGGACAAGCCCAGGCTGGAAGACGTCACCTCTTCGAACAGCCCGGCGTTGCGCGTCGTCGCATCGTCAAGATTGGACATGGCCGAGTTGATCTCCTGCAGGCTGCCGGACTGTTCCGAGGACGCTTGCGAAATGGTCTTCATCAGATCGGCAGCACTGGCAACCGACGCCGAGATCTCGCTGATCGCTGTCTGGGTCTGCGCCACCAGTTCCGCACCAAGCTCTACATTCTGACCCGACTCGTCCACCAGCGCCGCAATTTCCGTCGCCGCCTCTTTGGAACGGTGGGCAAGGGTGCGCACTTCGGATGCAACGACCGCAAATCCCTTGCCGACGCTCCCCGCCCGCGCGGCCTCTACCCCGGCGTTCAGCGCCAGCAGGTTGGTCTGCTGGGCAATGGCTTCGATCATACCGATAATCCGCGAGATCTTTTCGGAACTTTCCTTGATGGCTTCCATCGCACCATAGGTCCGCTTGACCACCTCGATACTTTCGCTGGCGTTCTGGCGCGCAGCCTCCACCGATGCAGAGGCCTCCCCCGACGCCTTCGCCGTTCCACTGATCGACACCGACAGCTGATTGACGGCTGCTGCGGTGCCGGCCAACGTTTGCGCCGTGCGCTCCGAGCGTTCAGACAGATCATGCGACGCGGCTGAGATTTCGGTACTGCCCCCCGCAATGGACTGACCGCTGACGCTGAGACTGCTGATGGAGGCTTCCAGTTTTTCCAGCGCTGCGTTGAAATCGTCCCGCAGCTTGGCATAACCCTCCCCCATGTCTTCGTGGATCCGTATCGTCAGATCGCCCTGCGACAACCGTTCCAGCCCGTCGCCGATGGCCGTCACCGCTGCGGCCTGTTCCGCAAGCCTGGCATTGCGCTCCTCTTCGGCCGCGGCTTCAACCTCCGCCTTTTCGACCAGCCCGTCCCGGAACACCGACAGCGCCGTGGCAATCCGGTAGATTTCGCTGCTGGAGCGCTCATACCCATTCACCGGGCGCAGGTTGCCCGCTGCCAGCCGTTCCGTGGTGCCGCTGATATCCGCCAGCGGGCGCAGGATGAGCATCCGCGTCAGCACCAGCGCCCCAAGGAACACGGCCACAGAGACCGCCGCCAGGATCTGCAACTGCCGCTGGGCCGCCGACACATCACTGGCAAGACCATCTGCGATGGAGGCGATCTCCTGCCGGCTTTCAGCCCCCAGTCCAGCTGCGTGCTGGGAAAACTCCAGCATGGCCGCCACGGTTGCCTGAGACGCTGCCGCTGCCGCTGCGGAGGCTTCGAGCGATGCCACCTTGAACACCGGGAGCCCTTCGGACGGATCCGCAAGAACCGTGATGCCTTTCAGCTCCGCCTCCAGCACCCCGCCGCCAAAGGCGATGTAGCCCTGCAGGGCCTTGGCCGCCTTTTGAAGGGGCGCCGCAGCTGCGTTTGCAGCACTGATATCAGAAGCGGCAGCCACTTCCAGCGACGCAATCTGAAAGGCGCTGATCCAGCCATTGACCTCCAGCAGCTGCTGCAGGACTCCGACCTGATTGTCCAGCAGCCCTTGAATGGCCGTCCGGTTGTCGGCACTGGCCTGGGTCGCTGCAACCGACAGGGTGAACACCATCCGCTCCATTGCCTGGGTCAAGGGGCGCACACTTGCGTTCCGGGCGCTCAGCACCGCTTTGCGGCTGTCCTTCAGCTCCTTGCGGCTGGCCGACAGCGTCGAGCGGAACAACTCAACCCCTTCGCGGACTTTCTTGGCACGGAAAGCGTCCAGCCCCAGTTCGTCAAGGCGGTTCAGCACCGGTTCCAGTCGTTTCAGCGCCTCATTCGCCATCTTCTTGAGCGCCCGCTTCGTCGGCACGTCGCGCACATGGCCCAGCGCCAGCGCTGCCCCGGACAGAACGCTGATGTCCGCCCTGGCCTCCAGCAGGATCTGCAAACTGCCGAACTGCTGCTCTACAAGGTTGTTCAGCACCTCGTCGACCTGACCAATCGTATCTTCACCACCCGCCATCAGGCTGTCACTGGCTTCCGAGGCCACCTTGACGAGCTTCGCCTGCAAGGCCTGACTGAGCGTTTGCAAGCTGGCGGTCTGGGTATCAATCCAGGCCTGGTTGCGGAAGGCACCCTTGCGGGCAGCAATCAGATTGCTGAGCATTTCAGACGCTGCCACCGCCTCTGGCTTGAACATCGCCTGATCCGCAGCCGGCAGACCAGCGACGCTGTCTTCCAAATGCGCAACAGCTGCAGCCGCCTCTTCCTCTGCTTTTGCAAGCGCCTCTGCAGAATCGGCCTGAAGAACCCCGATCATGGCATCCTTGGCCCGGCCTGCTGCCTTAACCAGACGGCCGCTCAACTCCAGTTGCGGCACTTTCTGACCGGTCAGAACCTCCATCTGGCGGCCTGTCTGGGCAAAAACCAGGGTGACCAGAACCCCGCCAACCGCCAAGGCACCCCCCATCGCCATCAGGATCAGCGTGATCTTGGCGCCAATGCTTGAAAACAGCCGGAAACCACGTTTGCCGGAAACGTTCTTCTTTGCAGTCATATTTTCACCCAGGGCATCCGCCCGTCTTGCTTTCCTGGTCCGGCGTTCAGCCGGCACCGCTGCCGCAACCGGGCAAACCAGGCCTTCGATGGTGCAAAGCCGCTGCCGCACAGCCGCCCGCGTCTCCCGGATAGAAGGGCCGGAAGAACGTTAAAAAGGCATGAGCGGCTGAAAGGAAATCTATTGGATTTTAGTGATCATCTGCCACCAGTGCTCATCCGGCCTGCAGTTTATGCATCATCAGTCTGCAACCGCCAGGCGCTGAGCGGCGTGAAGCGGCAAGCTGGCCGTCTGACCATCGGGACGGTAGCCCGCCAAAGGATCAAAAACATGCCGTATCTTTCCGCCCTGGCGGGAGGCTGACAGCAGCACAGGCCGGCCATTAACCTGCTCGCCGGACACGGTGACAGGCAAGGTGCCGGTCAGCCAGCCGCCATAGCTGACAGCGCCGCTTGGGCTACGGATCACAATCTCAAAATAATCCACCGCGGCCATCCTGAAAATCAGGTCTGGCGCTTCGCCGGGCTGACCGCCCAGATGCTCAACCGTCAACTCAGCGCCAATCAGGTTCTGAACCGAATACCCCCAGCGCTGCATGAAATCTTCCACGACATCAAGAATGTCCTGTGTCCGCTCCTCTGGCAGCACATGCTGGCCGAACTCTGAGAACCGCCGCTCAAAGGCAAGACTTTCCGCCAAACCGCCCCCTGCCGCCCGTTAGCGGGCTGGCTGTTGTTTCTATTGCTCAATTAATAAAAGCCTAGCAGACTTCAGTGAATTGCAGCGCAAAAGATGGATTTTTGACACATGTTACATCACGTCACGCCGCCAGCGTCCGCCTGACGGCCCCATCGCAGCGCTGCGGCGGCCGCTTATTCAGGCACCCCGGCCCGGCGCAGCGCAGAGGCCCACTCCTGCCCCGCCGGGCTCATGGCTGCCGGGTTGTCGCGCTGGAATTGCGACAGGCAGAATTCAGGCGCCGCCTCCAGCAGCTGCTGGACGGTGCTGCGGGCTTCCTCTCCGCGCCCCGACATCTGCAAGGCAATCGCCTTGGACCGCAGCGGTCCAGGAAAGGCCCCCTTGGCCTCCAAGGACCGGTCGGCAAGTTCAATCGCCCGGCCAAAATTACGGGCCGACAGGTTGGCAAGCGCGGACAGTGCATCAAAATAGTACCGCTGCGGACCTAATGGTGTCAGACGCCGCGCCGCGTCTGTCATCAAAACCGCCTCATCCGGCATATCCTGATAGGCCAGCGTCGCCCCTTTCAGCAGCAGGGCAAGCGCTTCGTTCGGGTTGTCGCGCAAGGCCAGATCATAGGCATCCTGGGCCAGATCGAACCGGAAGGTCAGATGGCTGGAAATATGCCCCTTGAGGGTATGCGCCAGCGAGAAACCCGGCGCGGCCTCAATTGCCGCCCCAGCCATGCTGTTGGCCAGGCGGCAGTCCTCCTCCCGGTTTGGGGACAGGCCCTTTTCAACCCGCATGACATGCCAGAACCCCATCCAGGTCAGAGGCAGCACATGATCCGGCTCCCGTTCCAGCAAATAGGACAGGATCTCATGCGCCCTTTGAAATTTCGCAGCGTCCATTTCCTGCATCAGCGAAATCGCCGCCATCAGCAAAGTGTGGCTTTCTAACGCCGCAAGCGGCTTGAAATCTGCCAGACGGACGGCCTCACCCGTTGCGGTCTGGCCGATCTGCTGGGTTGCATTGCGCAGCACCGCACTGTGCCCAGCGATCAACCCCTCGACCGATCCCTCGAAACTGCGCGACCAGATCACCTTTTCGCGCAGAGCATCGTGGAGATCAATCTCGGCACGGAACCGGTCGCCCTCGCAGCTGACCGTGCCCGACACCAGATAATCGACACCCGCCACCGAAGACACTTCGGCCGGGCGCACGGTGTGCGGATCAAACTGGCGCGACGCCAAATAAGAGGTGACCGAGAACGCCCAGCTGCGCGACAAATGCCGGGACAGTTCCTCTGACATCAGCGACCCCAGCGGCTCAGCGGCCTCTCCGGGCGCGCGGTGGACAAAAGGCAGCACCGCGATGGATGGCAGCATGCCTTCAAGAATGACCCGGCCCGGCGAAGACCCAGTCCGAGTTCCAGGACTGGCCGCGCCGCGTGCGAATTCCGCCCGGGTTTCGCCCAGCCAGGCATTGAACACAGCCTCATGCGGCAGTTCAAAGCCTTCCATGAAATCTGCATGGCCCGTGCAGCTGTCCAGCTCCACACGGGTCAGATCCAGGATGACCCGCTCGCGGTTGGCAAATAGAAGCTCTGCCGCTTCCGGGCCCAGATGGCGCCGCAGCGTGGACAACGCCGTGCGCAGGCTTGCCTTGGCCTGTTCAGGCTGCGCCAGGCACCACAAAGTCTTCTCCAGAAACGCCCGCGTCCGGATCCCTCCATCCGCAGTTGATAGCAGTGCCAGCAGCGCCTGATGCTTTGCTCCTAGCTGAACAGCGGTTCCATCCGCACGAAAAACACCGAAAGCACCAAAACGGCAGATCTTGAGGAATACAGACATCCGTCAACCCCACAATAAGCGTGATACACCTGAGATTAAATCACCATCATATTGCATTGCGTGTATTTATTTTGCAATTAAAGATTGTAAGAATTTCAAAACGACGCAAAATAATCACGCAACCGCCGGGAAAGCCATCACTCGCGCAGCGTACCTGGAATTGCGAAGCGCCGCAACAAAAGGGCGCCGCCGGCGGGCCACTCCTGAACTCACGCATTGCGGGCATTTTCAGACATGCGCCACGCGCACCCTGTTTGCGCACAGGTAACATACAATTACCAAGCATTCCGAAACTCAACCCAAACGGCAGCAGTGCAGCACAATCACGGAACGTGCTGCGCGGCCTGTCACCCGGCAGCCTATGCCCCTGCAGAAAACCTGTAGCTCGTCCCGTTCCGCTCCACCCGGCCGATACCGCCTTGCGGGAAGTGATACCCGATCACACGCATCTGCTCCGCGGCTAGCCGGTCCAGCAGACGAAGCCGCGTCTGTGCCGCCGCCTGCGGATCCTGGTCTGCCCCCACGGCTCTCTCCGGCTCGGCAAGACTGACATGATGGTTGCCAATAGCATCACCCAAAACCATAACGCTTTCGCTGCCCTCGCGGATTTCAAAGGACATGTGGCCCGGCGTATGGCCCGGAGTGGCAACCGCTGCCACGCCCGGCAGGATCTCCTCACCGCCCCGGAACAGCTGTATCCGGTCCTCCAGGATCTCCATGCGGCGGCGGGCGCCTGCCGCCATGGCCGCGCGGCCGCCGCCAATCATTTCAGCCGTCGCGGGGTCGAACCAAAACTCCCATTCGCCCTGCCCCATCAAGAAGGCTGCCTGGGGGAACAGCAGGTCATCAAAATCGTCCAGCACCCCCCACAGGTGATCGGGATGGCAATGGGTAAAGACAACATGGGTCACATCCTCCGGCGACAGGCCTATGGCCGCCAAGGCGTCGGGCAATCCGCCTGCGCTGTCCTGGAACCCCGGCCCGGCGCCTGCATCGAACAAGACAACCCGGCCCTCCTCCTTCAGCAGCGTTACATTCACTGCCGGTGTCAGCGGCCCGGAAGGCAACCCGAACGTCTTCAGCACCTGCTGCAGCGCCTCCGCGTCCAAGCCGGGAAACAAGAAGTCAGGCGGCAAGGTAAGATGGCCATCGGAAACCGTCTCAATCCGCTTGCCGCCCAAACGGAGCTGAGCTGTGCCCCAACCTGACACTGCCGCCGCTGCAAGCCCGGCTGCCGCCGCCAAACCGAAATCACGCCTGCTCAAAGCCATGGCCGTCTCCCTCCTGTGCTGCGTAAATTAAATTCACATATGCGCCTTCGTGAATTATACAGTCAACAAGCGGCCCGAAAACTCCCTTTGTTGCCGCAGCCAGCCCGCTGCGAGGTAAGCGGCCCAGAATCCTTAGGCTAACCCACACGCTGCACAGGTACCCCGCAGAACCGTGCAAAACCGCTGCGCTGGTACGGACAACTGATGCTCCCGCCGTCTGCACAGGCCCACCGGGCCAAGCGTGGCGCCGGTGTCCAGCGGCAATGCTGCCATTGTGCCCGCCTCCAGATCCGGGCGCACCACGCCCTGGCTAATGATCCAGACAGCCCGGTGCTGCAGCACAAACCGGCGCCCAAAGGTCGAAGACACAGTTTCAACCGGGAACCGCGGCATGGTCAGCCCTTGCTCCAGAAACATCCGCTCCACCAGGGGCCGGATGATCGACCCCTCTGAAGGCATCAGCACCGGGTAGTCTTCAAATGCCCCGGGCGTCACATGCGGGGCACCGGCCAGAGGGTGGCCGCTCGCCACCACCGCTGCCACCCGCTCGCGGTACAGGGGGTCAAACTCCACCCCGGCCATGGTCTCAGGCGCGGGCATCCGGCCAACCACAAGGTCCAGCTGCCCCCGGCGCAGCTGATCAATCAGATACTGGTTATCGCCGGACATGACCTTGAACCGGCCCGGCGCGCCGCTGTTGCGCAGCTGCGCCAGCGTGTCCGGCACCAGATCCGCCGCCACCGTGGGCAAGGCGCCAATGGCGACCAGCGGTCCCTCTGCCTCATCCAGCCCACGCAGCAGCGCCACCCCGTCGCGGGCCAGCGCCAGGCTGCGGCCTGCATGGTCGCGGAACAGTTCGCCGTAACTGCTGAGCCGGATGCCGCGTCCGTGTTTCTCCACCAGAGGCTTGCCGCAGACCGCCTCCAGCTCGCGCAGCGCCCGGGTGACTGCGGGCTGGGTCATGCCCAGTGCCTCCGCCGCCTGGGTGACGCTCATCCTGCGGGCCACTTCGACGAAGACCTCCAGATGGCGCAGTTTCAAGGATGAGGAAAAACGCATATCGCTACTGGTATTATTTTATGCCTAATTGAGGATTATACAGATCACTTGCGCTATGCGATACTCTTTCACGACGAGGAGGCCGGAATGACGCAAGACCGTTACAACCGCGGCATGCATGTGCGGCGCCAAGTGCTGGGGGATGCCCATGTGGACCGGGCGGAGGCCGCCAAGACCGCGCTGGACCAGCCATTTCAGGAACTGATCACCGAGGCCGCCTGGGGCACGGTCTGGGCCTCGGACCGGATCAGCTTGCGGGAACGCTCGATGCTGACGCTGGCGCTGCTGGCGGCCACCGGAAATTTCGACGAGATCCCGATGCACATCCGCGCCACCATCCGCACCGGCGCCAGCCGGGAAGACGTGCTGGAGGCCTTCCAGCACGTGGCCATCTATGCCGGGGTGCCGCGGGCCAACCGCGCGCTGAAACTGGCCAAGCAAACCTATGCCGAAATGGAAAGCGAGGGAGGGGAAACCGAATGACCAAGCCACCGCAGCCCGGGGAGTTCTATCAGAGGGACCGCCGCTGGCACCCCCCTGCCCTGTCGCAGGATTACAAGACCTCGGTCACCCGCTCGCCGCAGTTTCCGCTGATCAGCCTGGAGAACACCACCAGCGAAATCACTGGACCGGTGTTCGGCCATAACGACATCGCCCCCGGCGACAACGACCTGCTGCGCAATTTCGCCCAAGCCGGCCAAAGCCCGATCGGCGAACGGATAATCGTGCATGGCCGGGTGCTGGATGAAAACGCGCGCCCGGTGCCGAACACGCTGGTGGAGGTCTGGCAGGCCAATGCCTCAGGCCGCTACCGGCACAAGAAGGACACCTATCTGGGGGCGCTGGACCCGAACTTCGGCGGCTGCGGCCGGACGCTGACGGATGAGAACGGCAGCTACCATTTCCGCACCGTGAAACCCGGCGCCTATCCCTGGCGCAATTGGGTAAACGACTGGCGGCCCGCGCATATCCACATTTCGGTCTTTGGCAGCGGCTTTGCCCAGCGGCTGATCACCCAGCTCTATTTCGAGGGCGACCCGCTGATTGCCCGCTGCCCGATCGTGAACACCATCCCGGATCCGGAGGCGGTGGAGATGCTGGTGGCGCGCCTCGACATGAACGCCACCATCCCGCTGGACACCATCGCCTACCGCTTTGACATCGTGCTGCGCGGGCGGCGGTCCACCCTGTTTGAAAACCGGCTGGAGGGGAATTGATGCGCCAGAAGCTGGACTACCTGAAAGAAACCCCATCGCAGACCGCCGGGCCGTATGTCCATATCGGACTGGCTCCCGGCGCGGCAGGGTTTGAGATCTACGATCAGGAGCTCGGATGGGACATCGCCGGCCCCAACGCCAAAGGCGAACGCATCCGGGTCCAGGGCGTGGTGACCGACGGCACCGGTTCGCCGGTCAAGGACGTGCTGCTGGAGGCCTGGCAAGCCAATGCGGACGGCGTCTATGCTCACCCCGAGCACGCGGGTGAAGTGGAGGAAGGCTTTCGCGGCTGGGGCCGGGTGATCACTGATTTCGAGAGTGGAGAATGGGGGTTTGACACCGTGAAGCCTGGCCCGGTGACGGGCCGGAGCGGCCAGATAATGGCGCCGCATATCAACCTGTGGATCGTGGCGCGCGGCATCAACGTGGGACTGAACACGCGGATCTATTTCGAGGACGAACCCGCGGCCAACGCTGCCGACCCAGTGCTGAATCTGATAGAGTGGGAGCGCCGCCGCGCCACCCTTATCGCCAGCCGCAGTGAGCGGGACGGCCAGACCGTCTACCGGTTCGATATCCGCCTTCAGGGTGAAGATGAGACCGTGTTTTTTGACATCTGAAGGGGAATTCCATGAGCAAACCCTGCATCATCTGCGTTGCCATCACTGGCTCAGTCCCGACCAAGGAGAACAACCCGGCGGTGCCGGTCACCATCGAAGAGCAGATTGAAAGCACCCATGAGGCGTTTGAGGCCGGCGCCTCGATCGCCCATTGCCACGTGCGAAACGACGACCAGACGCCGACCTCGGATCCGGAGAAATTCGCCCGCCTGATGGAGGGGCTGCAGAAACACTGCCCCGGCATGATCATCCAGCTGTCAACCGGCGGCCGCTCCGGCGCGGGCCGCGAGCGCGGCGGTATGCTGCCGCTCAAACCCGACATGGCATCGCTGTCGGTGGGGTCTAACAACTTCCCGACCCGGGTCTACGAGAACTCCCCGGACCTGGTGGACTGGCTGACCTCGGAGATGCGCACCTACGGCGTGAAACCGGAGATCGAGGCCTTTGACCTGTCGCACATCCACCAGGCGGTGAAGATGAACCGTGAAGGGCGCATTCCCGGCACGCTTTATGTCCAGTTTGTGATGGGGGTGAAGAACGCCATGCCGGTCGACAAGGACGTGTTCGACTACTACGTCAAAACCATGCAGCGGCTGGCGCCGGAGGCCCAGTGGTGCGGCGCTGGTGTCGGGCCGGGGCAAATCCTGGTCAACGAATGGTCCATCGCCGCAGGCGGCCACACCCGCACCGGGCTGGAGGACAACATGCGGCTTGACCGCGCTACACTGGCGCCTTCAAACGCCGCGCTGGTGCAACGGGCAGCAGAGCTGTGTGAAAAACACGAGCGCCCTGTCGCCACCTGGCAGCAGGCCCGCGAAATCCTGGAGCTGCGCCCCGCCTGATGGCGTCCGCTTCGGGCCAGCGGCCTGAAGCCATGCCCAAGGCTGCCAGGCGGCCCGTCAGGGCAGCCGCAGGCGCGGGAGTTCCCCGTCGGCGGCCGCCCCGCCAGCTGGATCACCTCTCGCCGGACAGATCCTTGAGGATAGGGCAATCCGGGCGGCTGTCGCCGGCGCAGCCTTTAACCAGTTCGCCCAGCGTGTCGCGCATCGCCTGAAGGTCGGCGATCTTGGCCTCGATCTTGGCCAGATGCTCCTGCGCCAGCCGCTTTACATCGGCGCTGGCGCGGCTTTCGTCCTCATAGAGCGCCATCAGGGTGCGGCAGTCCTCAATGGTGAAGCCCAGCGCCCGGGCGCGGCCCAAAAACGCCAGCTTGTGCAGATCAGTCTCGGCAAAGCAGCGGTAGCCATTGGCGCTGCGGTGCGGCTTGATCAGGCCGATGTCCTCGTAGTAGCGGATTGTCTTCGCCGGCAGGCCTGAGCGGCTGGATACGTCCCCGATATTCATGCGCGCGCCTCCTGCTTGGTGCCCGCCTTCGCCGCCGGTGCGGCCTGTTCCTCATCTATGGCTGGTTTCAGTCGGCGCAAGCGCAGCGCGTTCGACAACACAAAGACGCTCGACAGTGCCATGGCACCCGCCGCCAGCGCAGGCGACAACAGCGGCCCGCCGAACGGGTACAAAACGCCTGCCGCCACCGGCACCAGCAGCACGTTATAGCCAAAGGCCCAGCCCAGGTTCTGGCGGATATTGCGCATAGTAGCGCGGCTGACGGTCAGCGCATTCACCACCCCGCGCAGATCGCCGGAGACCAGCACCACATCCGCCGCCTCGATCGCCACGTCGGTGCCGGTGCCTATGGCGATGCCCGCATCCGCCGCGGCCAGAGCCGGGGCGTCATTAATGCCATCACCAACGAACGCCAGGGTGCCGTGTTCCGCCTGCAATTCCTGCAGCGCCTTTACCTTATCCGCAGGCAGGCATTCGGCCTTCACCGCGTCAATGCCCAGCCGTTTGGCAATCGCCTGCGCCGTCGCACCCGCATCGCCGGTGATCATGGCCACCTTCAAACCCTGATCATGAAACGCCTTGATCGCCGCCGGGGTGCCCGGCTTGACCGGATCCGCCACTGCAATCACCGCCGCAAGCCGGCCGTCAATGGCGGCATAGAGCGGGGTTTCGCCGCGTTCGGCCAGCCGCGTGCCTTCCGCCTCCAGCGCGCCAAGTTCGATGCCTTCTCGCGTCATCAGACGGGCAGCACCGGCCAGCACCACGCGGCCTTCGACCTCTGCCCGCAGGCCGTAGCCCGGGATCGCCTCAGAGCCTGACGCCTTGGGCAGCCCTTTGCCCGCCGCCGCCGTGATGGCCCGGGCAATCGGGTGTTCGGATTGCGCCTCGGCGGCGCCCGCCAGGCGCAGCACCTCCTCACGGATGAAACCCTCGGCGCAGATCAGTTCAGTCAGCGCCGGGCGGCCCTCGGTCAATGTGCCGGTCTTGTCGAGCGCCACCACCTTGACCTCCTGCAGCCGCTGCAGCGCGTCGCCCTTGCGGAACAGCACCCCCATCTGGGCGGCGCGGCCGATGCCCACCATGATCGAGGTCGGCGTTGCCAGCCCCATAGCGCAGGGGCAAGCGATGATCAGCACGGAAACGCCGGCCACCAGCGCCAGCGGCAGCGACGGCTCCGGGCCGAACAGCGACCAGGCCAGCACGGTCAGCGCAGCCACTGCAATGACGGCAGGCACGAACCACAGGGTGATCCGGTCGACCAGCCCCTGCACCGGCAACTTGGCGCCTTGCGCCTGCTCCACCATGCGGATGATCTGCGCCAGCACGGTGTCGCGCCCCACACGGGTTGCGCGGAATTCCAGCGCGGCGTTGCCGTTGATGGTCCCCGCCGTCACCTCGTCACCGCGCGACTTGGCGACCGGCACCGGCTCACCGGAGATCATGCTTTCGTCGACGTAGGAGCTTCCGGAAGTGATCTCGCCGTCCACTGGGATCCGTTCGCCCGGACGGACCCGGATCAGGTCGCCGGTGCCGATTTCTTCCACCGGGGTTTCGATAATGTCATCTCCGGTAACCACCATGGCAGTCTTAGGCTGCAACCCAGCCAGCTTGCGGATCGCGGCGCCAGTGCGGCCCTTGGCGCGGGCCTCAAGGAAGCGGCCCGTGAGGATCAGCACCACGATGACCGCTGCCGCCTCGTAGTAGACATTGGCGGTGCCCGCGGGCAGCAGCCGGGGTGCGAAGGTGGAAACCACCGAGAAGCCGTAGGCCGCGGCAGTGCCCAGAGCCACCAGCGCGTTCATGTCGGGTGCGCCCCGGAACAGCGCCGGGAAGCCCTTGGCATAGAACTGCCGCCCCGGCCCCGCCAGCACCCCGGTGGTCAGGGCAAATTGCAGCAAGTAACTGTTCTGCATACCGATATTCGCCGCCACCCAGTGGTGCAGCGCCGGAACCATGTGTCCGCCCATCTCAATCAGGAACACCGGCAGGGTCAGCAGCGCGGCGATCAGCACCTGGCGGCCCAGTTCGGAAATCTCATCCGCCTTGCGCTGGCTGGCCTGTTCCGCCTCATCCTCTGCCGCGCCGCTGAGACGGGCGGGATAACCACCCTCTGTCACCTTGCGGGCCAGATCCGCAGCGCGGGCAGCGCCGGTCAGATAGCGGACCTGTGCGGTTTCATTTGCAAGGTTCACAGTTGCCGACAGAACCCCCGGCATCGCCAGCAGCGCCCGCTCCACCCGGCCCGCGCAGGAGGCGCAGCTCATGCCGCTGATGACCAGCGCAGCCTGCGCCTCTGCTGCCGGATAGCCGGCCGCGGACAGAGCGCCGGTCAGGTCCGTCAGTGCAACGTCGCGCTCGGCCTCCACCTGGCCGGTGGCATTGGTCAGATTGACAGAGGCCGATAGAACCCCCTCGACAGCCGTCAGGGCGCGCTCTGCCCGGCCAGCGCAGCCTGCACAGCTGATGCCAGTAATTTGCAAGGTAATTCGGGTCGTGTCTGACATCGGAATCCTGCCGGTTCTGATCCTTTGACAAGGGATATGAGGGTTCCAGCGAGGGGAAGGTCAAGGGGTGGCTGCGAAATTCCTTCCCAAAACTGGAACCCCGCGGTCAAGCTGCTGGAAACCGGTTGTTTTCCTCCCGGCGAATGGCGCGGACCGCCCGCAGGCTGTCGCATTCAAGGCAAAGCCCGGCCACCCGCCCCTGTTAGGGTGCAGAGGCAATGCTTGCGCGTGCCGGGCTGCAAATGTAACGCTGGGTCAGTCAGACCCGCGGCATTGCTGCAGGCAGCGGTTCCACCCGGACCCGCCCCGCGGCGGCCCGGCCTCAAAGAATAAGGACGAAGGACCAGTCACATGATCAAGACCCGCGCCGCCGTTGCGGTTGCCCCCGGCAAACCGCTGGAAATCATGGAGGTGAACCTCGAAGGCCCGAAAGCGGGTGAGGTTCTGGTGGAAATCAAGGCAACCGGCCTGTGCCACACCGACGAATTCACCCGTTCGGGCGACGACCCCGAGGGCATCTTCCCGGCGATCCTGGGCCATGAGGGTGCAGGCGTGGTGGTTGAGGTCGGCGAAGGCGTGACCAGCCTGAAGCCGGGCGACCACGTCATTCCGCTCTACACCCCGGAATGCCGCGAGTGCGAATACTGCCTCAACCCCAAGACCAACCTCTGCCAGGCGATCCGCTCGACCCAAGGCCAGGGCCTCTTGCCCGACGGCACCACCCGTTTCTCGATGCAGGACGGCACCCCGATCCATCACTACATGGGCTGCTCGACCTTCGCCAACCACACTGTGGTGCCGGAGATTGCGCTGGCGAAAATCCGTGAAGACGCACCGTTCGATAAGGTCTGCTATATCGGCTGCGGCGTCACCACCGGCATCGGTGCGGTGATCAACACCGCCAAGGTGGAGATCGGCAGCCGCGCGGTGGTCTTCGGCCTCGGCGGCATCGGCCTCAACGTGATCCAGGGCCTGCGGCTGGCCGGCGCCGACCAGATCGTCGGCGTCGACCTGAACCCGGGCAAGGTGGAGATGGCGAAACACTTCGGCATGACCGATTTCGTCAACCCGGCCGAGGTCGACGGCGATCTGGTGGCGCATCTGGTTGAGCTGACCGGCGGCGGCGCAGACTACACCTTTGACGCCACTGGCAACGTGAACGTCATGCGCACCGCGCTGGAATGCGCCCACAAGGGCTGGGGTGAATCCATCATCATCGGCGTGGCCCCCGCGGGCGCCGAGATTTCGACCCGCCCGTTCCAGTTGGTCACCGGCCGCTCCTGGCGCGGCACCGCCTTTGGCGGCGCCTCCGGCCGCACCGACGTGCCGAAGATTGTTGATTGGTACATGGACGGCAAGATCGAGATCGACCCGATGATCACCCACAAGCTGACGCTGGACCAGATCAACGAAGGCTTTGACCTGATGCACGAGGGCAAATCCATCCGCGCGGTGGTCGAATTCTGATCCCGGGATTCATGTGAAACAAAGGGAACGCAGGCCCCCGGGCCTGCGTTTTCTTTTGAACGGTAGAGAGCAGCACTCCTGCCGTCAGCTTTCGGTGGTGGCCTCCACCGCGTCGAGCCGCACGTCATACCCCCAAAGGCGGCGCAGGTGTTTCAGCACCTCCTCCTGGTCGTCATCGTCCAGATGAATGCCATCACGCACAGTGTGGGTCAGCTTCAGCTCCCGGTCGCCGCGCAGATCGGCGTCTGTGACTTGAATGTCCGGCTCCAGGTAAGCGAGGTCATACTGTTTCGCCAGATCGCGGCGGATCGCCTTGTAACCTGCCCGGTTGTGGATCTGGCTGACCACCAGGTTGGGCAGCTCCGCGTCATTGGTCAGGGTGAACAGCTTGAACTTTCGGATCAGGTTTGGTGACAGGAACTGCTGGATGAAACTTTCGTCGCGGTAGTTCGCCCAGGCATCCCGCAGCACCCCGCGCCAGTCCGGGTTGCCGGCAAAATCCGGGAACCACTCCCGGTCCTCCTCCGTCGGATCCTGGCAAATACGGCGGATATCCTCCATCATCGCAAAGCCCAGCGCATAGGGATTGATGCCGGAGTAGCGCGGATCGTCATATTCCGGCTGCATCACCACATTGGTGTGGCTGTGCAGCATTTCCATATACGCTCCTTGGGTGATCTGGCCCTGCTCATAGAGCTTGTTGATGATGTAGTAATGCACGAAGGTCGCGCAGCCCTCGTTCATCACCTTGGTTTGTTTCTGCGGATACAGATACTGCGCTAGCATCCGCACAATACGCAGGATCTCGCACTGCCATGGCTCCAGCACCGGGCTGTGCTTTTCCAGGAAATACAGGATGTTCTCCTGCGGCAGGTTCATCATCTTGCGCCGGGCGCTGAAGTCTGCATCCTCGACCAGCTCCAGCTTGTCCCTGCCCAGGGTCGAGTCGGTCCAGATGTCCAGCACGCTCTGGCCGCTCTCGTAGCCTTCGCGCACCTTCTGCATGGCCACCAGTTCCTCATTGGTGGGCTTGGGCGGGCGGCCATAGCGGAAAACCCCCTGGGACTGCATTGCATGGGCGGCGTCCAGCACCTCTTCCACGGCCAGCGGGCCGTATCGCTCCTCGCAGGCGGCGATATAGTTCTTGGCAAAGGCCAGATAGTCGTGAATGCCCGCGGCATCGGTCCATTGCTGGAACAGATAGTTATTCTTGAAGAAATGGTTATGCCCAAAGGCCGCATGCGCCATCACCAGCGTCTGCATCGCCATGGTGTTTTCTTCCATGTTGTAGCTGATGCAGGGATTGGAATTGATGACGATCTCATAAGCCAGCCCCTGGCGGCCGGTGCGGTAGAGCGCCTCGTCGCGGGCGAAATGCTTGCCAAAGGACCAGTGCTGGTACATCAGCGGCAGGCCGACGCAGGAATAGGCATCCAGCATCTGCTCCGCCGAGATGATCTCGATCTGGTTGGGGTAGACATCCAGCCCAAGGTCTTCGAGCGCGATCTGCTCGATCGCGTCGCGCGCCTTTTCCATCAGTTCAAAGGTCCATTCCGGCCCGTCAAACAGCGGCTCGCGCGCCTTTTCAGCTGCCTGCATGCTGCATCCCTTTCACCTTGGGGAGGAAGAACTCCCGGAAAATCGGATAGATGTGGCCGGGCTGCGAGACCCGCTGCATCTCGAAATGCTGCGCCTGTGCCTTCACCTCGCGGTAGTTCTGCCACAGGTCTTCGCCTGCTTCGGGGTTATTGAGCAGCATTTCCGCCGCTTCGTCGACGATTTCCACATAGGCATAGAACTGGCTGACCGGCAGCAGGTCGTTCAGAAGCAGGTTCTTGCACCTGACCGAGTCGTTGCCGAAGTTTTCGCCGTCCGAGGCCTGGGCGCCGTAGATGTTCCACTCATCCGGCGGATAGCGTTCCTCGATGATCTCCTTCATCTTCTCCAGCGCGGTGGAGACAATAGTGCCGCCGGTTTCGCGGGCATAGAAGAAGGTCTCCTCATCCACCTCCTGGGCATGATGGGTATGGCGCACGAACACCAGTTCGGTGTGCTCATAGCAACGCTCCAGGAACAGATGCAGCAGCAGGAAAAACCGCTTGGCCAGATCCTTTTCACGCTCCTGCATGGAGCCGGAGACGTCCATCAGGCAGAACACCACGGCGCGCGAATTGCGGATCTTTTCCGGCACAAAGGTGTCGTAACGCAGATCCAGCGGGTCGATGTAGCCGACCACCTTGCGCTTGCGGATGATGCCTTCAAGCTTGCGCTGCAGTTCTGCCAGGAACTCGTCCTGCGGCGGGGTGCGTTCGTCCAGCGCTTCCAGCTCTGCAATCTGCTGCTCCAGCTCGCGCTGGGATTTGGTGGTGGGACGCTGCAGGGCGATGCGGCGGCCCAATGAGTTGCGCATGGTGCGCACCAGGTTCAGATTGTTGGGCGTGCCCGCAGTGGTCAGGCCGGCACGGCGGGTGCCGATGGTTTCGGTCTCCACCGTGGCCTTTTCCACCAGATCCGGCAGCTCCAGCCCCTCAAAAAGGATCTCCAGGTATTCTTCCTGGGTCAGGGTGAAGGAAAACTCGTCCTCGCCGTCACCGTCTTCGGAGGCCTTGCGGCCGCCCTGCCCGGCGCCGCCCTGCGGCCGTTTGATGGTGTCGCCGACAACAAAATCCTTGTTGCCGGGCAGCACATGGCGGCGCAGGCCGCCCTTGGAGGAATGGAAGAACCGCGGCTCCTTCAGCCCCCGGGTCGGGATCGTGACCTTCTCTCCGCCGTCCGGGACACCGCTTCCGTTCTGGATCGACTTGCCCCGGACCGACTGATCGACGCGCTCCTTAATATTCTCCCGGGCCCGCCGCAGGAACCGCTGGCGGTTCCCGAGGCTCTTGCCCTTCGGATTGGCGCGCCTGTCGATGAAATGATGCATGTTGCACAGCGCTCCTCTTTAGCCCGCCTTGTTGACCCGCATGTACCATTCGACCAGACGCCGCACCTGGCGGTCGGTATAGCCGTGGCCGCGCATCCGCTCGACGAACTCCTGATGCTTACCTTCGGTCTTGCTGTCCTTCTTGGACCCGAAGGAGATCACCGGCAGCAGCTCCTCAACCTGGCTGAACATGTGCTTCTCGATCACATCGCGCAGCTTCTCGTAGGAGTTCCAGGCCGGGTTCTTGCCGGTGTTGGCACGGTGGCGCAGGGCAAATTTCACAACCTCGTTGCGGAAGTCCTTGGGATTGGCAATACCCACCGGCTTTTCGATCTTGCTCAGCTCCGCATCCAGCACCTCGCGGTTATAAAGCTGGCCGGTATCGGGATCCTTGTAGTCCTGCTCCTCGATCCAGGCGTCAGCGTAGGAGATATAGCGGTCAAAGACGTTCTGCCCGTATTCGGTATAGCTTTCGAGGTACGCCTTCTGGATCTCGTTGCCGATGAACTCCTCGTAACGCGGTGCCAGTTCAGTCTTGATGAACTCCAGATACTTCTGTTCCATCTCCTGCGGGAACTGCTCGCGTTTGATCATCTGTTCCAGCACATACATCAGATGCACCGGGTCCGCCGCCACCTCATTGGTATCAAAGTTGAAGGTGGTCGACAGCACCTTGAAGGCAAAGCGGGTGGAGATTCCGTTCATGCCTTCATCAACGCCGGCCCGGTCCTGGTATTCCTGCACCGTCTTGGCCTTGGGGTCGGTATCCTTCAGGCTTTCACCGTCATAGACCCGCATCTTGCTGTAAAGATTGGAATTCTCATGCGGCTTCAGGCGCGTCAGAACCGAGAAGCGGCTGAGGATCTTCAGCGTTTCCGGCGCACAGGGCGCATCCCGCAATTCGCTGTGCTCGATCAGCTTCTGGTAAATCGAGGTTTCATCCGACACCCGCAGGCAATAGGGCACCTTGACGATCGACACCCGGTCGATGAAGGCCTCGTTATTCTTGTTGTTCTTGAAGGACTGCCATTCGCTCTCATTCGAGTGCGCCAGGATCAGGCCGCTGAAGGGGATAGCGCCAAAGCTCTCGGTGCCCATGTAGTTGCCTTCCTGGGTCGCCGTCAGCAGCGGGTGCAGCATCTTGATCGGCGCCTTGAACATCTCGACAAATTCCAGGATGCCCTGGGTCGCGCGGTTCAGACCGCCGGAAAAGCTGTAAGCGTCCGGATTGTCCTGGCTGAAATGCTCCAGCTGGCGGATGTCGACCTTACCAACCAGGGTAGAGATATCCTGGTTGTTTTCATCGCCCGGCTCCACCTTGGCGACACAGATCCGGCGCAGCCGCGACGGGTACATGCGGACGACAGAGAACTTGTTGATATCGCCGTCAAATTCATCCAGACGCTGCACTGCCCAGGGCGACATGAGCCCCGGCAGGCGGTGCTGGGCGATGCCGTATTCCTCTTCCAGCACCTTACCCATGCGAACCGGGTCGAACAGACCCAGCGGGCTCTCGAAAATCGGTGAAATCTGATCGCCGGCCTTCAGCACATAGATCGGCTGGTCCTCAACCAGGCGCTTGAGCCGTTCCGCCAGCGACGACTTGCCGCCGCCGACCGGTCCCAGCAGGTAAAGGATCTGCTTGCGCTCTTCCAAGCCTTGCGCGGCGTGGCGGAAATAGCCGACGATCCGTTCGATCGTGTCTTCCATGCCGTAAAAGTCGTGGAAGGCGCTGTAGCGCTTGATCGTGCGGTTCTGAAAGATTGGCCCGAGCCGCGCGTCCTTGGACGTGTCCACCAGCTCCTCTTCGCCAATTGCCTTCAGCATCCTCTCGGCGACGTTGGCGTACAGGCTTGGATCGTCACGGCAGGCGTTCAAATACTCCTGCAGCGGCATTTCCTGCTCGCGCGTTTCGCCGTACTGCTCTGCAAAAAGTTCGGCAATGTCTTTCATCTTGGATCAAGCCTCCTGGTTACTTGGCGCCGTTCCTCCTGGCGTTCAATTCGCGCACGGACAGAAAGTGCCCATCACGTGGGCATAGGTGTCCGCGTCAGTGTTGAGTTCTGATTTCTGCTCGGCGCCGCTGCTGGCGTCTTATGTCCGGCTGGCCGCTCTTGGCGGCGGCCTGCGCCCGGTGACCAGGGCTATCGGCGTCGTGTTACTTACTCTCGAGCTTACACCAATTACGAACTTCTTACTATCTGAAAGTGGTGTACTTTTAATTAATTGCCAGAAACTTTTGCGGGAAATTTACATCACATCGCGGCGATCAATGGTGTGAAAACCGCCTGCTGCGCCGCGGCACAGGCGCCCTCGCCACCCTTGCAGAGGCCAGCAATAAAAGGGGGGAAGGCGGCGGCAGACCTGCGCAGGCAACGCAGCTTCGGGCCATGTCTCGCCGCATCTGCAGCCTAGGCTTCCGGCACGTCTGGCCGCGGCCCGCAGCCCGGCCCGGCATCACGGCGGCGTGAAAATCGTTAAAAATTCTGCGGCAGCCAGGACACGGTTCCTGCCTAATTCACTTGAGGAATCCACCCCATGCACTGGACAGCACTGCAAAAATGGTCACAGTATGACCCCAAAATGGCCGCAAAAGACGGCCGCTGGGCAAAAAGTACAGGCAACGGAACCTCGCAGCGTCCGCCATAATCCGGCGCCGCCGCGCATAGATGAGTGGTATTACTATGAGCACGGTCGCATTTATCACCCGCAATATGGCGGGCACTACACAGCATGGGAACTTTTCCGAAGGCACCCCGGCACGTATTGATGCCGCCCATGCCAAAGACATATCTCTGAACCTCAGCCCTGCCGACGTGGAAAGCTACTCCCGCCAGGGCAGCAACCTGCACATCACCCTCGCCAACGGCCAGGAGCTGGTGCTGGAGAACTACTATTCCTACGGTGCTGCAGGCGGGAAGAACCTGTTCCTCAGCCAGGAGGGCGAGTTTGTCGAAGTGGTGCTGGAAGACAAGTCCAGCGGCATGCTGTTTGCAACCTATGAGCCGCTGGACCTGACCGGCAAATGGAGCGCCTATGACGAAATGGTGTTCCTGGACGTGGACCGGGTTGAACCAGTGGTTGCACCGCTGGCCGCACCGCTGTTCGGCGGTCTGGGAGCAGGCGCGGCCGCAGCCGGTGTCGTCGGCGCAGCGGTCATCGCGGGCGGCGGCGGCGGCAGCGGCGATGGCGGCGGCGGGACGGACGGCATTGTGCCGACAGTCGATGACCCCGATGCAACCCACCCTGTTTCCGGATCGACCACCGACCCGGTGGTGATCACTGGCACCGGCGCACCCGGATCCGACGTAACGGTGACGATCGGCACCTCTACCCAGACCACCACAGTCGACGAAGACGGCGTCTGGGGCGTTACCTTCCCGGTTGATGAGCTGCCGGAGGACGGCAACTATGACTCAACCGTGCATGTGGTAGACCCGAACGGCACCGAATTCGATCTGGACGGCCCCGCCGTTGTGATCGACACGGTCACCGTGGTGGACCTGGACAGCGGCCAGGCAGGCGGCGACGACATGATCAACGGTGCCGAGGCTGCGGACGGCGTCACCCTGACCGGCACCGCCGAGGCCGGCGCAACGGTCGAAGTCACATTCCAGGGCGTCACCCGGACCGTCACCGCGACCGAAACAGGGACCTGGAGCGCCGAATTCGCCGCCTCTGAAATCGCCGCGGGTGAATACGACTCGGAAGTGACCGTCACGGCCACCGATGCGTTCGGCAACACGGACAGCACCAGCGGCACAATCCGTGTGGACACGCTGACTGCGGTCGGCATCGACAGCGGCCAGTCCGGCGGCGACGATATTGTCAGTAATGCCGAAGCTTCTGCCGGGCTGACTCTGACCGGCACCGCCGAGGCCGGCGCCTCTGTCAGCGTGACCGTCGAGGGGGTGACCCGCACCGCAACCGTGGATGCCGACGGCAACTGGGCGGCGGTTTTTGAAGCAGGTTCCCTGCCGGCGGGCGAATATGACACCACCATCAGCGTGACCTCCACCGATGCGGCCGGCAACACCGCTACCGCCACGGCAGATCTGCATGTGGATACCGTAGTGGACCCGCTCACCGTCGAAACCGCAAGCGTCGAAGGCGACGGCATCGTCAACGCAAGCGAGCGCAGCGACGGCGTGACCCTGACCGGCACGGTCGAGCCCGGCTCGACCGTTGTGGTTCAGCTGGGCGATGCCACCGAAACCGCAACCGTGGACGCGGATGGCAACTGGACCGCGGCCTTTGCCGCCGCCAGCATCCCGGAGGGCAGCTATGATGCCGCCGTGATGGTGACGGCAACGGATGCTGTGGGCAATACTTCGGAAATCACTGACACCCTGGCGATCGACACCGAAGTGGTGCCCCTCACATCTGACAGCGTGACCGGCGATGATGTGGTGAATCTGGCTGAAAACGCTGCGGGCCTTACCCTGACCGGCACGGTTGAGCCCGGATCCACCGTCCAGGTGACCATTCAGGGCATCACCCGAGACGCAGTTGTGGATGCAGACGGAAACTGGAGCGCAGCCTTTGAAGCAGGCTCCCTGCGTGAAGGTACCTATGAGGCCTCGGCGGAAATTTCCGCAACCGATCCGGCCGGAAACACCCAGACCCTGACCGAAAGCTTCAACGTCGACACCGAATACGATGCTCCGAACATTGGCGAGGTGATCAGTTCCGGCACCGGTGTCAGCAGCTTCTTCAGCGAGGACTTTGCAGCAGGCGACACCGCGCATGAGCTGACCGGCACAGGCGGAGTTTCGGAAGTCAGCGGCACCCTGACCGATCTGAGCGGCGGCCGGACATTGTTCGACTTTGACGCAGAGGTTCCGGACGGCTCGCATCTGGTGGTGAACCGTGTGGATACAGCCGGCAACAGCTCCGGAACCCTGGTTGTGTTCCAGAACGACGCCGATGAAACGGTTCTGGACCATGCGGGTTTGTCCGGGTTCAACATCGACGAGCTGAACCTGGTTCATGCGGACAATGCCGATCTCACCCTGACCGAAGCCGACATCAACAGCCTGTCGGGCAATGGCAACAGGCTGGTTGTGCATGGCAGCAAGGATGACGCCGCCGGCGAGCAGGATACGCTCACCATTTCCGGAGCGACCAAGACGGACGAAACCGAGACTATCGATGGGGAAGCCTACACCGTCTACACAATCGGCGATGACGGCACCTCCATTCTTGTCGACGATGACGTCAACGTCGTGATCTGAACATCCGGCCCGGCAGTTGGCGCTGCCGGGCCCAACATACTAAATGCCTTAAACAAAAGGGCAAAGGGCAGGATGCAACCGGGACGCTTTCTTTGCGCCATCGCAGTGATGTGCAGCCTGTCGGCTTGCGCACCCGCCCCCTTTGGCGGTGCGGCGGGCGATGCGGCAGACGGCGCCCCGCGCAGCAACTTCGCCCAGTCGGGCGAAGCCTCCTCCGAGGTGATCCGGCAGCTGATGGAGCGCCGTTCCCTGCTGGCCGCAGACAGCGCTTACGGCCAGGTGGCAGAGGCCGCCATTGCCGCCTCCTCCCGCGCTGCGGAGGCTGAGCTGATCAGTGCAAAACTGCGGGCCGAGGCCGCCTCCAAGAACTGGCTGCCGACTTTGGGGCCTTCGGTCAGCCTGACCGATCTGGGCGATCTGGTCGCAGGGCTGCTGATCGAGCAAGTGCTGTTCGACAACGGCCGCCGAAAGGCGGAGCGCGAATTCGCCGCCGCCGATGTGGAGGTTGCCGCCGTCAGCCTGTCCGAGGACATGAACGGCCGGGTGGAAACGGCCGTGGGCCTATATGCAGCCGCCTTGCGCGGCGATGAGAAGGCCGCCTATGGCGAACGCGCCCTGCGGCGGATGCAGGAATTCCGCCGTATCGTGCAGGGCCGTGTCGACGGCGGGGTCTCTGACCGCGCCGACCTCAATGTGGTGGACAGTAAGATCAGCGGCATCCGAACGTCCACCGCGACGTCGCAGGACGCCGCGGCAACCGCACGCGCGGAACTGCAGGCCATGACCGGGCAAAGCTTTGCGCACAAACCCTCGCATTTGGGGATCGGCACACCGCCGGAACAGGGTCAGTTCCTGTCGGTGCTCAGGGCCGGCGCCGAGGCAAACCGCACCATTGCCCAGGCCAAGGCGGGCCGCGCCGGCCTGCTGCCGCAGATTGCCGCCTCTGGCAACGTGACGTCTGACGGATCCGGCGCCGGGCTGACGCTGGGCGTGGGGCAGCCGCTTGGGCTGGGCACGCCGGCTGCCATTCAGGCGCTGGAAGCCTCCAAGGAGGCCGCAACCCGCCAGGTAGGCGAGGCCGAAGAAGCCGCACGCCGCACCTACAGCCGTCAGATCCAGCAGATCGCCTCCTATCAGCGTCAGGAAGGCGAAACCGCCGCGCTGGTGCGCCGCAGCCGTGAGACCTATGAGCTGTTCCAAAAACAGTTCGAGGCCGGCCAGCGCCCGGTGATGGAGGTGATCCAGGTCTATGAGGAACTGGTGCGCCGCGAGCAGGCCTATATCGACGCAAAATACGAGGTGGTGCTGATCCAGCTGCAGCTGGCACGCAGCCTGGGGCTTCTGGCCGATGGGGACAAGATTTGACCGACACCACGCCAAAGCCCCCCCGCCCCCTGCCCGCTGCCGGCAAGAAACCGGTGCTGCGGGCTGTGCCTGTATCCGGACCGCAAGCTGCGCCGCGTGACGGTATCCAGCCTGCAAACACCCCTGCCCCGGCCCCTGAACCGGCCCCGGCGGGCAAGGCCCAGCAGAAATCTCAAAGCACAGCCCAGCCGCAGGACGCGCAGCCCGAGGTCGGCTCGCTGCTGGAAGGCGCCGCCGCGCGCATTCAGCACCGCGCCAGCCTGATCGCCACCCTAGCGGCACTGAAAGGCAGTGAAATCCCGGTCAGCGACGTCGCGGCCTTCCTGTGGAGCGAAACCCCCGGCGACCTGTCGCTGCATTCGCTGGCCAAGGCGCTGCAAACCGCCGGGCTGCAACCGAAAGTGCTGGAGAAACAGCCGCTGTCACCGGCCCTGTGGCCGGCATTGGCGATCATGTCCGGCGGCCAATGCGTGCTGGTGCTGAGCCAGGCAGACGATGTTCTGACCATCTACGACACCGCCTGCCCGGACAACCGGACAGAGGTTCCGCTGGGTGAGTTCGGCCCGTATTTCACCGGCACCGTGCTGTCGGCGCGCCCCTCTCTCAAGCAGATGGCGGCCAAGCATACGCCGCAGATCGATCCCGGCCACTGGTTCTGGAGCGAGTTTCCCAAATACCGCCGCCAGGTCGGTGAGATCATGCTGGGCTCGCTGGTTGCCAATATCCTGGCAGTCTCGGTGGCGCTGTTCAGCTTGCAAGTCTATGACCGGGTGGTGCCGCACCAGTCGCACGCCACACTCTGGGTTCTGGCCGTCGGCGCCTTCCTGGCGATTGCGCTGGAGGCGATGCTGAAACTGGCCCGCGCGCGGCTCACCGATGCGGCCGGCCGCCAGATCGAACTGTCGGTGCAGCACAACCTGATGCGCCGCCTGATCGGCATGCGCTCTGACAAGAAGCCGCTGCCGCCCTCCGGCCTCTTTGCCGCGATGCGGGATTTCGGATCAGTGCGGGAGTTCTTTACCTCCTCCACCATCTCAACCCTGGCCGACATCCCCTTTATTGCGGTGTTCCTGCTGCTGGTCGCCTCCATTGCAGGGCCGGTGGTCTGGGTGATTGTGGCCGGCGGTATCCTGATGCTGCTGCCTGCCTATTTCATGCAGAAGAAGATGATCGCCTATACCCGCCAGACCCAGGGCGCCAACGCCAAGGCAGGGCGGCTGCTGCATGAGGTAGTGACGGAACTCGACACCGTGAAGACCCAGCGCGGCGAGGAGCGGGTGCTGCGGCTGTGGGATGAGCTGAACACGCTGTCGTCGCACTCTGCCACCGAACAGCGCAAGCTCTCCAGCGCCCTCACCTACTGGTCGCAAGGGGTGCAGCAAGCCACATATATCACCGCGGTTGTGCTGGGCACCCTGCTGGTGTTTGCCGGCGAATTCACCGTCGGCACCATCATCGCCACCGGCATCCTGACCAGCCGCACGCTGGCGCCGCTGACACAGTTCGCAGCGACCCTGGCCCGCTGGAGCAACGTCAAGGCCGCGCTGGAAGGGCTGGACGCCATTGCCCAGGCGCCGCAGGAAAAAGAGAAAGAGCGCACCTATCTGCGCCGCCAGAAGATCGAAGGCCGGTTTGAGCTGCGCGAGATCATGTTCCGCTATGAGGATGATGCAGCGCCGACCCTGGACGTGCAGGCGGTGGCGGTTACACCGGGCCAGCGGGTTGCGGTGCTAGGGGTCAACGGCTCTGGCAAGTCGACGCTGCTGAAGCTGCTGTCGGGGCTGTACGCACCGGACCGCGGCCGTATCCTGCTGGACGGCACCGATATGGCGCAGATTGACCCGCGCGACCTGCGGGCGAACATCGGCTATCTCAGCCAGGACGTGCGGCTGTTCGCAGGCTCCTTGCGCGACAACCTGAACCTCAACCAGCTGGAACGCGACGACGAGCGGCTGATGGAAGCGCTGGAGTTTGCAGGCCTCGGCTCGCATGTGCGCAATCACCACAAAGGGCTGGATCTGGAGATCAGCGACGGCGGCCACGGGTTGTCGATCGGCCAGCGCCAGTCTATCGGCTGGGCGCGGCTGTGGCTTCAGAACCCCTCTGTCGTGCTGCTGGACGAACCCACCGCGGCGCTGGACCAGACGCTGGAGCGCACCCTGGTCAGCCGCCTGGAAAGCTGGCTGGAGGGCCGCACCGCGGTAATCGCCACCCACCGGATGCCAATCCTGTCGCTGACCAACCGCACCCTTATCCTGCAATCGGGCCGGATGGTGGTGGACGGCCCGCGCGACCAGGTTTTGGCGCATCTGGCCGCCGGTGAGGGCAAATGACCATGGCGCTGCACGACCCCTACGGCGATGCCGCAACGCCGCGCAGTGCCAGCCGCATCATCTATCTGGCGCTGGCCGCAGTGCTCACCTTCCTGATCTGGGCCGCCTTTGCCTCCATCGACGAGATCGTGCGCGGCGAAGGCCAGGTGGTGTCCTCCTCCCGCGCGCAGATCGTGCAGAACCTGGAGGGCGGCATCCTGGCGGAGCTGCATGTGCGCCAGGGCGACATCGTCACCGCGGGCCAGGTGCTGGCCAAGCTGCAGGACACCAAATTCCGCACCGCTGCAGACGAGCTGCAGAACCAGATCGATGCGCTGGAGATCAAGCGCTACCGGCTGGAGGCGCAGATGAAAGGCGCCTTTGAATTCACCGTGCCGGAGATGCTGGCGCAGCGCTCTCCCGGCATTCTGGCCTCGGAACGGGGCCTGCTGACCGCGCGGCAAACCGATTTCACCAGCCGCCGCGACAGCGCCCGGCAGATCATGGATCAGCTGAACGCAGAGCTCGCCAATATGGAACGGCTCTACAAGCAGAAGATCGTGGCGCTGATTGAGGTGAACAAGGCCCGCAAGGCGGCCACTGATGCCCGCGCCAAATTTACCGAAATCGGCACTCAGGCGGAACTGGAACAGGCCGAGGAATACTCGCAAACGCTGCGGGAAATCACCACCCTGCGGCAAGAGCAGCGGCTGGCGGTGGACCAGCTGAACCGGACCATCATCACCTCCCCCATGGCAGGGATCGTGAACAGCCTGGCGGTCACCACCATCGGCGGCGTGATCCGCCCCGGCGAGGAAATCCTGGAAATCATCCCGCTGGGCGAGGAGCTGTTTGTCGAGGCGCGCGTCAAGCCCGAGGATATCGCCAGCGTGCAGCCCGGCCAGGACGCCACCATCAAGCTCTCGGCCTATGACTACACTATCTACGGCTCGCTGCGCGGCAAGGTGGATTTCGTCTCCGCCGACACCTTCGAGGACGACCGCAACCCGCGCGCCGAACCCTACTACCGGGTGACGGTGCGGGTAGACAAATCCGGCCTGACCGAGCGCCAGCAGTCGATTGAAATCCGCCCCGGCATGCGCGCCACAGCGGAATTGCAGACCGGCGCCAAAACCGTTCTGCAATACCTGCTGAAACCGCTCTACAAGTCCCGCGAAGCCCTGCGGGAGCCGTAAACGGAACAGGCCTGCCGCAGTCCTGCAGCAGGCCGCCATCCCAGTGACAGCTGGAAAACCCTTTGGCCGGGAGGCCCTAGCCCGCCCGCTGCATCAGATCCCGCAAGGATGCATCCAGCGCAGTGCCGATCGACACCCGGCGGTTACCCATCGCAGCCTTGGCCGAAATAACCGACACCAGCCGCGGCGGCTGCCCCGGGCGCATTTCCAGGACCGGCGAACCTGAGGCCCCGAAATCCACCAGGCAGGACATCACCAGGGTCCGGCTTTGGCGCGCCAGCACGCTGCAGGACCGCTCCATCTTGGGCCGGGTTGCGTGCCTGCGCGTATAGGACATAACCCCCAGCACATCCCCCCGCTCGGCACCGCTGGCCATTGTCAGCGGCTGGATCCGGCTGCGGCTGATCGGCCGGTCCAGCTTGAGCACGGCCAGATCGCTGCCGATCTGATGCGTGCCCGCCGGCCGGTAGCGATACTGCGGATGCATGACCGCCCGCACCACCTGCCGCAGGGCCACTGCTTCGCGCCCGGACAGCCCAGCCTCAAACCTAATCGAGGCCGGATCGACGCGCGCGCCGGTCCGCGGATCAAACAGGCAATGCGCCGCTGTCAGCACCAGATCCGGTGCCACCAATGCGCCCGTACACATGTTTTTGTTAGAGATGTTGAGCCGTCCCACGGCCTCCCACCCCTCTATTGATTTGACGCCAAACTGCGTGTCATCCGCAGCCGCGCCGATGGGCATGCCTAATGACAGGCATGCCGCAATCGCAGCAATTATAAGTCTCATGACCCACTCCAGCTTCCCACAGACGCATCGTTATTCAGGCGTGCGGCTGGAATGAGGCCCAATGTTGCCAGGCAGAGACGAATTCATGGACAGAATGTGGCAGCGTTAACAATTCTCTAACCCCCCGGTTATTGATGCTCAACCATGGCAAAAAAGCCCCGCAAATTGCCAGAAAAACCCGAAGGCAGCGTGCGTTTTTCTGAAAAAGCCCAAAAAAAGTGGGAAAAATCCGCCGGAGATACCGAAGCTGAGCCGGACTGCGGCAGCGATTCGCTCCCCTGTCGGGCGCCGCGCAAGGCCGCCAGGGGAGCAAAAAGACGGCTTTTGCCGGCCTGATCGAGCCAGGGCAAAGCTGCCCAATTGGTTAAAACGCCCCTTGGCCCGGCGTCCCTTTGTACCGGCGGCGCATTGGCTCCTGCCTATTTTCCAGGCAGTCGAACGCCTGTCTTGAGAGGCAAAAAGATCAAAAATCTACCGAAAAACCCCAGGCGCATTAACTCATCGAAAATCTATCTATCGTTGTATCAGCCCAGTTGCATCACCGGTTCCCCTGCGGCCTTGCCAGCGGGAATGCCACCGTTAGAGGTTGGGTTAAAAAAATGTTCAAATCGCTGAAGCTTGCCTACAAACTGCCGCTCATGATCGTCGGCACCGCGCTGTTGCTTACGGCACTGCTGATTGCTGTCAGCACGAACTATTTCCGCCGCAGTGTTGTGCATGACGCGGAGATGTTCATGCAGTCGCTGGTCACAGACCGCGAACTGGCACTGGAGGCCTACCTGGAAGGGATTGATGCCGCCATTCTGACCATTGCCTCGGTCCCCTCCACCGCAAAGGCGATGAAAGATCTGAAAGTGACTTGGGCAAGCAGGGGCGGCGATGGGCAATCCGAGGTGGGCAACTTGTCGATGTTTGCTTCAGCGGCCTCGCCTTACGACGTGCATTTCGAACGCAATCACCCGGCCTTCAAGAAAGTCATGGAACGGATGGGGTTCTACGACATCTTCCTGATCAGCACTGAAGGCGACGTGGTGTTCTCTGTCACCAAGGAAAGCGACTATGCAACGAATATGGTTACCGGCCCCTACAGCAGCTCCGGCCTGGCAGAGGCGTTCAACCGCGCTGTGAACGGCGCGGCAGAGCAGGTCTATTTCTCGGACATTGACGCCTACGCGCCAAGCGCGGGCGCACCGGCCGCCTTTGCGGCGACGCAAATCATCGATTCCAGCGGCCGCGTTGCCGGCGTCTTTGCACTGCAGGTTGCCATTGATGAAATCGCCAGGATCACCACGAATTTCGGCGGTGATCTGCAATCCCTGGACGTTTACCTGATCGGGCAGGATTTCAGGGCGCGCACCCCTTCCCGACAAGAGGGGGGCCACAGCGTTCTGGAAGAGCTGGCGCATCTGCCCCATATCGAAGCGGCCTTTTCGGGTGCCGCCGCTGCAGGCGGCAGCCCAGGCGCCGCGGATGGGCCTGTGAACGTCTTCCACCCTGCCGTCGAAAAGGCGGATGGCCATTTTGTCGCCGCCGTAACAGGCCCTGTGGTTTTCGGAGACATCCGCTGGTCGATCGTTGCTGAGCTGGACCGCGCGGAAATCCTGGCGCCGGCTGTCCGCCAGCGCAATCTCATGCTGCTGATTTCCCTGGCCTGTGCCGCGGCGGTCTCCCTGTTCGGATGGTTCTTTGCGCGATCGGTGACCAAACCCATCGACAGGATCTGCTCCGATATGGAAGCAATCTCGGGTGGCGATCTCGGCAATACGATCGACGCCGCGTCCCGCAAGGACGAAATCGGGAAGATCGGCAAAACTCTGGTCTCCATGCAGGCCGATCTGCAGCAGGCCCGCGCGGCGGAGGAGCGCCGCAGCGAGCTGCAGCAGCAGCAGCAATTCGTGGTCGAAAGCCTGAGCGCCGGACTGGTCCGCCTGTCCGCCGGAGATTTCTCGCAGGCGATCACCGAGGCGTTTCCGAAGGATCACGAGCAGCTGCGCCACGATTACAACCTGACTTTGGAAACTCTGAATGAGACCGTGCAGAAAGTTGTCGAGGCGGCCAGCAGCATCCGCAATGGGGCTGCGGAGATCAGCCAGGCCTCGGATGATCTGTCGCACCGCACCGAAAGCCAGGCGGCAACCCTGGAAGAAACCGCCGCGGCACTGGATGAGCTGACAACATCCGTATCTGAGGCCGCCGAAGGCGCCCGCAGCGTTGAAGCAACAATGGAAGAGGCACGGGCAGAGGCGGAATCGAGCGACAGCATCGTGCAAAATGCCGTGTCCGCGATGACTGAAATTGAACAAAGCTCCACCCACATCAGCCAGATCATCTCCGTGATCGACGACATCGCCTTCCAGACCAACCTTCTGGCCCTGAACGCCGGCGTCGAGGCGGCCCGGGCGGGCGAAGCAGGCAAGGGCTTTGCAGTCGTCGCAAGCGAAGTGCGCGCGTTGGCGCAGCGCTCGTCAGATGCGGCGATGGAGATCAAGACTCTGATCTCTGACAGCTCCAAACAGGTGGAGCGCGGCGTAGATCTGGTCGGCAAAGCGGGCGGTGCGCTGCAAAGCATCGTGCAGCGGGTTGCCCATATTTCGCAGCTGGTCTCCGGCATCGCCGAAGGCGCGGTGAAACAGTCCACCGGCCTCAGCGAGATCAACACCGGCGTCACACAGCTGGACCAGGTGACCCAGCAGAATGCGGCGATGGTGGAAGAAGCAACTGCTGCGGGCCACATGCTGAACACTGATGCAGGCAAACTTTCCGAACTGGTGGCGCATTTCACGATCAAGGGCCAGGCGCCTGCTGCGCCGGCAGGAAATCCGCCCGGCCTTCCAGCTGAGGATGCAGAAGCAGATTTCTGGGCCGGGGAAGACAGGTTCGAGGAACCGGAACCTCTGCAGCCAGCCGCAACCGGCACTGGCGGCATGGTCAAATGGGAAGACTTCTGACCGCAGCCTGTCCCGGAATTTGCAGGCCTTGACCAGCGCCGCTCAGGATCCAGCCCGCAGAACGGGCTGGATTGCCCTTGCTTAAACGGCAGCTGAACCGCTGAACCGCCCTCCCCCCTGATACATCCCGCTTGCAGCCTGGCCGGCTCTGACCTTCCGCTGCCGATGCCCGGGCTTTCGGCCGTCCGCTTGCGGCAGGACCGGCCTTGCCGCACAGTCCCCTCCGGCAGGCGGCCCGCGGACCGGACCCGTCCGGCAAGTGCACCGGCACCGCCGCAATAACACAGCGCAAAATGGAACCACTTTGCGTTTCGGCAGCGCAAAAAAGCCGTAACACATTACATTTGCTCAATTTTCTTTAATCAAATCGCCCAAGAAAATTATTAAGCACGCGAACTGAATGGTGTTACAATCACCTTTAAGGCGAATACCTCCCGGCGACCGACATCCCGGGGGATGCGTAGTTCAAAGAGGGTTACCGAATGAGAGAGACTCACTTTTCCGACCTGACCGCCCCGCCGGCCATGCAGCCAGCCATCCTCAGCATCCTGTCCGTGGATGACGACGAAATCGACAGGCTGCGCCTCAGCAAATTATGCCGCAAAGCGGGGATGCGGGCGGAATTCTACGAAGCCGCCAATCTGGATGAAATGCGCCAGCAGCTGGAAGCCGCGCAATTCGACCTGGTTTTCCTGGATCACAACCTGGGCATGGACACCGGGCTGGATGCGCTGAAAATCCTTCTGTGCCACGAGGAGCAGGTGCAGGCGGTCCCCATCATGCTGACCAGCATGACCAACTACCAAATTGCCGTCGATGCCATGCGCCGCGGCTGTGCCGACTACATCGTCAAGGAAGAGCTGACCACTGACACGCTGATCAAATCCATTGCCTCTGCAATAGAACGCCGCGCTCTTTACGGCCAGCTGACCAGCGCCCGTGCCTCCGAAAAGGAGCTGCGGCGGATCTTCAAACGGTTCATCGTGGGCTGCGGCCCGGACCTCCGGCTGCTTCTGAGCCGCACGCTGGCCGGGGTCCGCATGGTCAAGACCCAAGCCCGCCAGGACGGCAGCGTGCCGCCCTCGGTGCTGTCCGATGTGTCGCTGCTGGAACGCGGCTGTAAGGATCTTGTGGCCTTTATGGACGATTTGGACAGCGTGATCGAGGACACCCGGGAGATCACCGCCAGGGCCACGCCCACTCTGCTTCAATAGGCGCTAACAGCTGCTGGCGGGCCAGTCCGGGCGACGGTGGCAGCCCATAAAAAAATCCGCCGCGCATCTGCTTGGCCCGTGCGCCGGGAAAGGAAAGGACAGAATGAAACACAGCCCCCCGCCCGGCCGCCGCCGCGCCCTGAACATCATTCTGGTTGAGGACGACGACGGCGACGCCAAGGCGCTCCGCCGGGCTTTTGACCGTGCAAAGATCGCAAATCCGATCATGCGGTTTGTAGACGGTGTTGACGCCCTGGCCTTTCTGCGCGGCGAAATGCAGCAGGTGCCGCCGCCCAATTTTGTGGTTCTCAGCGATATCAACATGCCGCGCAAGAACGGCATTGAGCTCTTGCGGGAAATCCGTGCTGACCCTGTTCTGAACAAGATTCTGTTCATTTTCCTGACCACCTCCGCGGATGAACGGGATATTTCCGCAGCCTATGCCAGCAATGTGGCCGGCTACATTCTTAAGTCGAACGCCGGCGACATGTTTGTCGATCTTATGGCGACGCTGGACAGCTACTGGCGCATCGTCGAATTGCCCGAAATCCACATCAGAAAGGTGTCCGATGACGGTGGCCAATATCCTGATCATTGACGACGATGCCGGTGACCGGAAGCTGATGCGCAGGCTGCTGCGACAGCTTTATCCCGCCGCCGATGTCATTGAGGCCGGCAGCGGCAGTGAGGCTCTGTCTCACGCCGGCCAGCCAGTGCAGGTGATCCTGCTGGACTACTTGCTGCCAGACGGCAACGGGCTGGAACTGATTGCCCGGCTGAGCGATGCCTGGCCGCGGGCCGTTCTGTTCATGACCACCGGCCAGGGGGATGAGGAGATCGCCAAGAGCGTCATTCTGGCCGGAGCCAGCGATTACATCCCCAAGTCTGCAATCACCCAGGAAGCGCTTAAGCGGATGGTTGCAAACGGGCTGCGGCTTGCGGAAATGCGCTGGCGGATCCAGGAACAGCAGAATGAACTGCGCCTGTTTTCGAATGTTCTGGTGCATGACATGCGGGCACCGCTCCGGGCGATCAAGTTTCTAAGCGACCAGATCCAGGAGGAATACCGGAGCGGCGATCAGGAGGAAGCCGGGCGGCAGTTCGAGCTGATGAAGAAATCGGTGCGCAAGACTTCAGAGCTGATCGAAGGACTGGCACGCCACATCAACCCGCACAGCAACGGCAAGCCTGAACATGTCACAGTTGACAGCCTGTTTGACAGTCTGCAGGCGGTGCTGGCACAGGATCTTGCAAAGTCCGGAGCTAGGCTGCAGTGGCAATCAGGCGGGCTGAGCGTCCTGTGCTTTCCGCCGGACATTGTGCAGCTGCTGCAGAACCTGATTGGCAACGCGATCAAATACAGCGGCGGCAAGACGCCGGAGATTGCCGTGTCGGCTGAGACGGCACAGCAGGGGCTCATGATAACCGTGGCGGACAATGGTATCGGGGTGCCAGAAGAATACCGCGAAAAGATCTTTGAACCGTTCAAACGCCTGCAGCGCGGCAGCGATCAGCCAGGCAGCGGACTGGGCCTGGCCACCTGCGCCAAGATCGCCAGCCGCCACAATGGCACAATCTGGTGCGACCCGCGGCCCGAGGGCGGCACCGCCATCCGGTTTACCATTGGCTTGGACGCCGCAGGGCCTGCGCAGGCACGCGCTTAACTGCGGCACCCGGCTGAGCCTGAACCGCCCCGCCGCCAGCGCAAGCCGCTGTCCGGTGCCGCAGGGCCTGACATTGCACACCGCTTGCCACTGGTCCAGGCAGGGCCGTACGGCGGCCCATTCGCGCCATCCTCCATAGCAGCGGCGCGGACCTGATACACTTTCGCCGCTTCGCCCTGTGCCAGGACCGCGGCGCGTCCGGCAGAACTCTTCTTTCCGCGGCTGGCAAATCGGGCCGGGCCGGTATCACGGGCTGGATATCTGGTGCCAATACGCGATCCGCCGAGGCAGCAGCTCCTTTCTATCCGCGCCGCCTTCAAAGCGTCCGGAGTGAGTGCAGCCGGCCGTTGCCCGGCAGCACACAACACTTGCCACGCTATCACCATGGCACCTTCAATTGCGATTTTCCGCACTCGCATTCAATACGCTGCTTGTTTTGGCAAGCCGTTAGCGGTCAACGGCCGCCGCTGGACGCGGGGCTTTGGGGTATCCCCTTCACTGCATCGCCGAATTCCGGGGCGCACAGCAGGCGTAAACCCGCCCCCAGGAAGGAATTGAACCCTCCTGCCGCGGTTGTGCTGATTTGTCAGGACCGGGCCGCACAACAGCCAATTCCGCGCGCAACCGGGCGATGGCTGCCACGGCGCCAGCTAACGAGGGAACTGCCGGGGCTGGAGCTAAGCCGCTCTGCAGCTCACTTCTTCTGTGCAGCATCCATGATCAGCGCCGTTAGCCGGAAAAAACCATGAGCCATCTTGGTATAGGGGGTCAGCAGGAAGAAGGTCAGCACCGCGCCCAAATGCATTGGCAGCAGGACCTCTGTCAGCGCAGTGCCCGCCGCAGCACAAAGCAGCAAACCGCTGAGCGAAACAAACCCCAGCAGCAGAATAAAGCCCATCTCCCCGGACCGCATCTGCTTGGCCCCAAGGTCCGGATCCGCCTTCAGCTTGAGCCGGGCCAGTCCGGCGCACCCCAGGACCAGCAGAATGCCGCCCGGCACCCCCAGCAGCTTGGGCAGGCTTAACAGGCCATAGGGTGCGGGCATGTCAAAAAGATAATGCATGATAGTGCCCGAAGCGGTCGCACCAAAGCACATCAAAAAGCCCCACATCACCGCCTGATGAGCAATGCGGCGGGCGTTGGAGAAACGGTCCTCATCCTCGAAATTGCAGCCCTGCCCCTGGCCGCCGGACAAGTCCTTCAGCCGGGCGGCGCGGTCCAATGCCTGACGTACGTGGGACAGGCGGACCCGCCCGCCGCCCACATGGCGCCAATAGCCGCGCAGAGAGGCAAACAGCACCAAGAGCGGCAGCACAAAAGCCGGCATAAAGATCGAGACCATCAGCCCGTGGCTCATCACTGCATAGAAGCCTTCACCGCTTTCGGGACGCAGGGTCTGGGCAGCCCAGAACAGCGCTGCAAATCCCAGCATCAGCGCCAGCACCAGCGCCGTACCGCTTCGCTGGAACAGCCGGGCCAAAGGACCGGGCCAGGCAAAGCGCTCCCAGCTTTCCGCACGCACCTCGGCCAGGATGCCGGGCAGGTTCAGGTCAAATTCATGCGGTTCGGTGTATTGGCAAGCATAGTAGCAGCCGCGGCAATTGTGGCAGAGATTGGCGAACTGGGTGATGTCTGCCTCGGCAAAACTGCGCTGGCGCATGATCGCGGGGAAGACCGAGCAATAGCCCTCGCAGTAGCGGCAGGCGTTGCAGATCTCGATCTGGCGGCGCGCCTCGCCGATGCGGGTCGAGGGTTTGCTGTCCATTTGGCTCTGATCAAACATGATTGGCGGCCTCCCGGCCTGCAATGCGGCCGAACACAGTGCCGATGGTCATGCCGAAGCCGGCCAGATAGCCTTGGCCCAGGATCGAGCCGGCCATGGTTTCTCCTGCGGCCCAGAGGTTTTCTACCGGGCCGCCCGCCCCTTGCACCTGGGCGGTGTCGTCCACCTTGAAGCCCAGGTAGGTAAAGGTCACGCCGGGACGCAATGAGTAGCCGTAGAACGGCGGTTCGGTGATCGGGCGGGCCCAATTGGTTTTCGGCGGCGTCACGCCTTCGGTCGCCAGCCCGTCCAGCTCGGCCGGGTGGAAATCGCCAGGACGGCAGCCCGCGTTGAAGACCTCGATGGTCTGGGTGAGCTTCTGCGGGTCCAGTCCCAGCTTGCCCGCCAGTTCCGGGATCGTGTCCGCGGTGACCGGCGGGAAGACCGAGGGCATGAACAGGTCCTTGGATTTCGCATCAATGATCGAATAGGCCACCTGCTCCGGCTCGGCTGCCACCAGCCGCCCCCAGATCGCATAGCGTTTGGGCCAGACGTCCTCGCCTTCGTTGTAGAAACGGTCGCCGTCCTTGTTCACCACCACCGAGAACGGCACGCAGTCCAGCCGGGTGACAATGCCGCCGTCGAATTTGGGCGCGCGCCCGTCAATGGCCACCGCGTGGCATTGGGTCGGATCGCCGATGGACTGCACCCCCTGCCCCAGCAGGTTAAACAGCACATCCCCGCGGTTATAGGGCGTGCCGCGGATCAGGAAGTTCTCCGCCTCAGGCCCCCAGGCCTCGACCAGCCGCTCGATATTGCCTTGGAAACCGCCAGAGGCCACCACCACCGCGGGCGGGCTGAGGCTGTGGCGCGCGCCGCCATGGGTGAAGTCGATCCGTGTGATCCGGTTGCCGTCCAGTTCGATATGGATAACCGGCGCCTCATAGAGCACTTCGACTCCCAAAGCCCCGGCAGTGCGGTAATACGCATTGACCAGCGCCTTGCCGCCGCCAAGAAAGAATGCGTTGGTGCGGCTCAGCGACAGCGTGCCGGAAAGTGAGGGCTGAAACCGCACGCCATGCGCCTCCATCCAGGGCTGGCTCTCCTGACTGCCGCGGATCGCCATGCGGGCTAGATGCTCGTCGGTCTTGCCCTTTGTTACCAGCAAGAGGTCGTTGAAATACTCGTCCTCATCATAGGTGCCCGTCAGCACCGACAAGGGACCGTCATGCATACAGCGGAAGTTGCGGGTGTGGCGGGAGTTGCCGCCGCGGTAGGGCTTGGGCGCGGCCTCCAGCATCAGCACGCGCTTGCCGGTCTCTGCCGCAGTGATCGCAGCGCAAAGGGCGGCATTGCCGCCGCCCACCACAACGATATCGGGATTGCTCATCATCTGGATTACTTTGGCGCCTTGAACAGGTCCTTGCGAAGGGTCATCAGCGCACCGGGGTCGATTTTACCCTGGATGATGGTGGTTTCCCCGCTCGCAAGAGCTGCCTCCAGCGCCGCCCCCATTTCACCGGGGCCATCGACCCAGATGCCATTGCCGCCGCACAGTTCGGCAAATTTGTCATAGCGCGGCGAGGTGATCTCAGCCCCCAGCAGGCGGCCGCCATAGAACTCCTGCTGATAAGCCTTTTCAGCCCCCCAGGCCTCGTTGTCCAAGACCACGATCACCACCGGCAGCTTGTGCTGAATGGCGGTCTGGATCTCGATCATGGTGTAGCCGACAGCGCCGTCGCCCATGATTGCCACCACCGGGCGCTCCGGTGCTGCAGCCTTGGCGCCGATGGCGGCGGCCAGGCCAAAACCGACCAGACCAAAATCCAGCGGCGTGATCAGGCTGAGGGGTTCATAATGGGCCAGCCGGTCGGCGGCCTGCAGGCAGGTGTTGCCGGTGTCCAGGGTGACGATAGCGTTCTCCGGCAACGCCGCGCGGATCTCGCCCAGTGCGCGGCGCGGGTGCATCGGCAGGGTGGCGATCTGCGCCTCTTCCTCGCGTTCCGCGGCGAGGCTTTCCATGTCTGCCTTGAAGGCCGCACGCCATTCGTCCGCCGTCGGCTTCGGTGCAGCTGCGGCCAGCGCCTCGGCTGTCAAACGGGCATCAGCCTGCACGGCGATTTCAGCCGGGAAGTAGCGTCCCACGGCGGAGCCGTCGATGTCCACATGGGCGATACGGGTATCGGCGCCGACATAATCGTTGCTGTGGAAGGTCGAATTGAAGCCAAGCCGCGCGCCCAGGACCACCATCACATCCGCTTCCTTGGTCAGACGGCTGGCAACCCGGTTGCCGCGCGGGCCGGCCTGACCTGCAAACCACGGGTGGCCGTGGCGCATCACATCGGCGTGGCCGGTCGAGGCCACCACGGGCACCTCTAGGGTTTCGGCCAGGGCAGTCAGCGCGTCGCGCCCCTTGCCCCATTTGAAGCCGCCGCCCGCAAAGATCACCGGGCGCTGTGCGTTCGACAGCAGGGTTGCGATGGCGCTGATGTCTTCCGGCGCCGCAGGTCCCGGGCGGGCGATGTTCACTGGCTTGGGGTCGATGGCAGGCACTTCGGCGGCGAACAGGTCGCGCGGAACATGCAGCACCATGGGGCCGCGGCGGCCCGAGTTTGCCAGCCGGATTGCGTCCTCCAGCATCGGCGCCAGGCGCGAAGGATCAGTCACCATGACCGAGCGTTTCGAGATCGGTGCAAACAACGCCACCTGGTCAACCTCCTGGAAAGTGTCCTTGCACTGGTCGGCACGGGTGATGGCACCGGCAATCACCACCAGCGGGGAATAGGCCAGCTGCGCCTCGGCCACGGCGGTCACGATATTGACGACCCCGGGACCTGCCTGCGCGCCCAGCACCACGCCGGGTTTGCCGGTCATGCGTGCCCAGGCATCTGCCATATGGCCCGCCGCGCGCTCATCCCGAGCACCGACATAGGCGATTTCGCCGCCTTCATACATCGCGTCGTAAAGTTCCAGCATCGAGCCGCCCAAGAGGCCGAACACGGTGTCGATGCCATTGGCTTGCAGCACACGGTAGACGGCCTCGCCGCCGTTGATCATGGTCATGTCTTAATCCTCGGATCGGGGCCGCAGGTTCTGCGGGTCAAAGATGGCGTCCTGGTGGACGGTCACGGGAATTTCACGGTTCAGGATCTGTACGGACAGGCCTTCACGCGGCGTGCCCTTGCGCACGAACAGCCAACCCAGAGACTTGCCAACGGTATAGCCGTAGCCGCCGGAAGTGGTCAGACCTACGGGCTGGCCATCCAGCAGCACTGGCTCTCCGCCGTGGATGTCTATCCCGTCCGCGTGAAGTTCCGCGTAGAACAGCTCCCACTCCGGATCGCGGGCCAGCAGGGTGTCCTTGCCAATGAAATCCCGCCCCTCTGCCACTACAAAGCGCTCCAGCCCCACATCCAACGGCCCCACATCGGTGGTCAGCTCTCCTGAGGCCCGGTAGGCCTTTTCCATCCGCATCCCGTTGAAGGCATAAGAGCCCAGATCGGTCAAACCGTGTTTATCCCCGGCGGCAAACAGCGCGTCGTAAAGCTCGCCCATACGATCCAGCGGCGCGTGCAGCTCCCAGCCAAGTTCGCCCACAAACGAGACCCTTAGAGCGTAGCAGGGGATGCCGGCCACGGTGATCTCCTGCCCGGAAAGCCAAGGGAACGCATTGTTCGTGAGATCGGCCTCCGTCAGCTCCGCCAGGATCCGGCGCGCGGCCGGGCCGGAGAGCGCCAGCATGCCCCAGTCGTACGTGCGATTGATCATCTGCACGTCTTCGCCGTCACGGATGTGCGATTTGATCCAGTCGAAATCCGGGTTGCAGCGGGCAATGGGCGAGCCGGTGAAATAGCGATCCTCAGCCATGCGCCAGATGGTGATCTCCGTCTCGAACCGGCCTTTCTCTGTCAGCAGGTGGTTGAGGCTCATCCGCCCGTCGCGCGCGGGGATCTTGTTGGCCGACAGCCGGTCCAGCAACGCGCCTGCATCCTTGCCGGTAATCTCGAACTGGGCAAAGGCGCAGAGGTCGATGACGCCCGCGGTCTCCCGCGTCGCCTTGGCCTCGGCCATAGCATTGACATGCCAGTGCTGGTGGCCCCAGCCGATCTGCTCTACTTCGCCAACCTCGCCGAAATAGCGCGGGCGTTCCCAGCCTGCGACCTCACCGAACACCGCGCCCTTGGCTGCCAGCCGGTCGTACAGCACATGCCGGTTCAACGGGCGCAAAGACTCGAACTGCTTACCGGGGCACGGGGTATCATGTCGCCGCATGAACTCGTCCTTGGTGCGCTCGACGATGAAATGATCGGTTGAGAAATTGCCATAGCGGCGCGGGTCCATGCCGCGGGTGTTGATCGGGGTTTCGCCGTACACCATCCAGTCGGCCAGCACCTTGCCCGCACCGCCGCCCCAGGCGAGGCCGATGGACGACCCGCAGGACAGCCAGACATTGGGTGCACCCGACGGCCCCACCAGCATACCGCCATCGGGCGTATGGGTGATGGCACCGCGCACCACGCGCTTGATGCCCAGTTCCGCCAGCACCGGCATTTTGTCAAACGCCACCATCAGAAAGTCGCCGATGGAGTCGTAATCCGCCTCAAACAGCTCATTCTCCGCAGCCCAGGGCGCACCCTGCGGCATTTCCCAGACGGTGGGGCAGACGTGGCCCTCGTAGATGCCGATGAGGCCAGATTTCTGCTCCTGCCGGATATAGCCGCCATAAGCGTTGTCGCGCATGACAGGCAGTTCGGGGCGGTCCATGAACTCGGGCACGGTATCCGTCACAAGATAGTGGTGCAGGCAGGAAACCGAGGGGATCTTGAGACCGAACCATTCGCCGACCTGGTTGGCGTAGGAGCCCGCGGCGATCACCACATGTTCGGCCAGCACATCGCCCTTTTCCGTGCGCAGCAGCCACATACCGCCCTTGCGCGAGGCGCCCAGCACCTGATTTCGGCGTTCTATCTTCGCCCCCCGCGCCCGGGTGGCGGCGGCCAGCGCCATTGTCACTGAAGACGGGTCGATATGGCCGTCCTCAAAGGTCTGCACCGCCGCCTTGACGTCGTCCACCTTGTAGAAGGGGTTCACGCGGGTCACCTCTTCCGGGCCAACCAGCTCCATCGGCAGGTCCAAGAGCTTGCCGACGCCCATGATCGACTTCATCCAGTCGACTTCGTCATCGGTGGTCGCGATCCGGAAACCGCCGACCTCATGCCAGCCGATGCTCTGGCCGGTTTCCTTTTCGACCCTCTTATAAGTCTCGATCGAGGTTTTGTTGATCCAGCCCGCCAAGCGGCTGCCCACTGCATGGGCGATCTGCCCTGCCGCGTGCCAGGTGGAACCGGAGGTCAGCTCCGCCTTCTCAAACAGGATGGTGTCGGTCCAGCCGTTCTCCGCCAACTGGAATTGGGCGGCCACGCCCATGATGCCGCCGCCGATGATGGCGACCTGCGTGCTGCGGGGGATGTCAGTCATGTGCAAACGCCTCTTTGGCGGATTTCAGTGACGCCTTGGCGCCATAGCGGGTGCAGGCGATTTCGACTTCGAAGCCGGGGACAACGGTGTCTTTGGCAAGCTGGTCCAGCGGCGCGTCGACCATCGCCAGCGCGACAGACCGTCCGTATTTGTAGCTCCAGGCCGCCGAGGTGATCTGGCCGACAACTTTGCCATCGAAGTAAACCGGCTCGTCATGGATCGGGAGCGCCTCCGGATCGTCAAACAGGATCGAGACAATGCGACGCTCCTGGGCGTGCTCTTTCAGCGCCTCTTCTCCCACAAACCCGGTACCAAAGGCGCAGAAGCTGCCCAGGCCTGCTTCCTGCGGCGTGGTGCCGGGGCTGAGCTCATGGCCAAAGGCCCGGAAACCGCTTTCGATCCGCAAAGATCCGCTGGCAAACAGCCCGGCATGGCTCGCGCCGGCTGCCACCAAGGCCTCATAGGCCGCCATCGCCATGTCGGCAGGGATATAAAGCTCATAGCCCTCCTCGCCGGTGAAGCTGAGGCGCCCGGCCCAGCCGCGGGCCAGGCCGATCTCCACGGGGCCAAACTGAAAGCGTTTCAGATCCGGCACCGGGCTGTTCGAGGTGGCTTGCAGCACCTCGCGCGCCTTGGCTCCGGCCAGACCGATGATCGCATAACCGCTGGTCACATCGGTGAATTCCACGTGAAACGCGCCTTTGGTCTCGCGCATCCGCTTGAGGTCACGCACAACTTCGCCCGCACCCACGATCATCAGATAAGTGCCTGGCCCGTGCCGCTGCACCGTGATGTCGCTTTCGACGCCACCCTTTTGGTTCAGGATCTGGGTATAGGCGATCCGGCCATCGGGTATGTCCATCTGTGCCGCGCATAGATGGTTGAGGAACGCGCAGGCGTCCGGCCCCTGCACCATGATCTTGCCAAAGGCACTTTGGTCCAGGATCGCGGCGCCGGTGCGGCAGGCCTGCACCTCTTTGCCGACCTGTTCACGCCAGGCCGGCGCGCCGAAGGTCAGCGGCAGATGCGCGTCTTCACCGCCGAAATGCACCGCACGCTCCCAGCCGCCGCGGGACTCAAAACGTGCTCCTGCGGCCACCAGGCCGGCATGGATGGGCGAGCGGCGCTGGCCCCGTGCGGTCTCCATCGAGCGGCCCGGGAAGGGGTTGTCGTAATGGCGGCCCAGCACCTCGGGAATGCGGGCCTCCAGCGCGCCCAGCACGTTCATTTCCGGGCTGAAGCGGCGGATGTCGGCCTCGTTCAGCTCCATCGTTGGCTCACCGGCGATGATCCATTCCGCCATCGCCTTGCCCGCGCCGCCGGCCAGCGCGATGCCGGTGGAGTTCATGCCCCCCATCAGGAACAGCCCCGGCACCTCGGGGCTTTCACCCAGCATGAACTGACTGTCGAGGGTGAAGCTTTCGGGGCCATTGAGCAGCATCCGCACCTCGGCCTTTTCCAGTGCCGGGATGCGCCGCAGCGCGTTTTCCATCATCGGCATGAAGTGGTCCCAGTCCTCGTCCAGCAGATCAAACGAGAAATCCTTGGGCAGCCGGTCCAGGGGCAACCCCTTGGCGTGCGGTTCAAAACAGCCGACCAGCAGCCCCTCCACATCGTCACGGGCATAGAGGAAGGCGTCCTGATCGTTCAGCGTCGGCAGATGCGCGCCCTTGCCCAGCGCCTGCACCTCCTGCAAGGGTTTGGTCAGGATGTAGAAATGCTCGCAGGCGTACAGCGGCATATGGGCACCCGCCATGGCGGCGACTTCACGGGACCAGAGGCCGCAGGCAATGACCACCTCATCGGCCTCGATCAGATGCTCGCCCACCTCGACGCCGGAGATCCGCCCGCCTTTCTTCTGCAGGCCGGTGACAGCAGTGTCCTCAAAGATCTGCACACCGCGCGCCCTTGCGCCCTTGGACAGTGCCAGCGCAACGTCAGAGGGGTTCACGCGGCCATCGGCAGGCGACCAGACCGCGCCGATCACGTCGTCGGTTTCGATCAGCGGCCACAGCTCCTTGGCACGTTTGGCATCCACCACCTCGGCCTCCAGCCCGAAGGCACGGCCCAAGCTGACCTGACGTTTGATGTTGGTCAGCCGGTCCTGATTGGTGGCCAGCGTCAGGGAGCCGGTCTGGGTCCAGCCGGTGGCCTGGCCGGTTTCCACTTCTAGCTCGCCATAAAGGTCGATCGAGTGGTTGATCAGCTTGGTCAGCGTCGCCGAGGGCCGCAGGCGGCGCACCAGCCCGGCGGCGTGCCAGGTGGTTCCGGAGGTCAGCTTGGAACGTTCCAGCACCACGATATCCTTCCGCCCTTCGCGGGCCAGGTGATAGGCGATGGAACAGCCGATGACGCCGCCGCCGATAATGACGGTGCGGGCGTGGGAGGGGAGGCTCATTGAAGTACTCCGTCACGGATGAGCGCGGAAATGGTGCCGCGGAATTGCTCCACGGCCTCGTCGATCAGGTCAGGCGTATGCGGCAGGCCGGTGACGCAGGAGGTGAAAGACATGAAGTCCACGCCGCGCTCCAGCAGCCCGTCGCGCAGCCCCTTGACAACGGCAGGCGGGGTCTTGCGGATGGCGGCGGCGTCCAGCCCGTCGATTGAGGTACCGCCGAAGTAGAGATGGCAGGTTGAGCTGTCGCCATAGGCCAGCGCCTGCACCTCCTGCTCGCGGAACACCGCGTTGAAGCCATCGCGCAGCCGGGCGGCCATGGCATCGGCATGGGCCTGCACATCGCCGGTGGAGAGGATCTCCATCGCCTTGATCGCACCTGCCGCCACCATGGGGGCTGCGTTGAAGGTGCCCTTGTGGCTGACCGGCGGTGACAGGCCGTCGCAGGTTTCAGCAGGGCTCAGCAGGTCCATGATCTCTGCCTTGCCGACAACCGCGCCGCCCGGCAGCCCGCCGGTCACGACCTTGGCCAGGGTGGTCAGATCCGGCACCACGCCGTCGCGGGCCTGGCGTCCGCCGGGCGACCAGCGCAGGCCGGTGATCACCTCGTCAAAGATCAGCACATGGCCGCTTTGATCCGCCAGCGCGCGGATACCCTGCAGGAAGCCTTTGGGCAGCGGCACCGAGCCGTAGTTGGCGCCCGAAGCCTCGACAAACACCGTGCCGATCTGCGGATCACTGTCCAGCAGCGCGGCGATGGCCTCCAAATCCGGCGGCGCCACCACGGTCAGATCGCTGATGGCCTGCGGTACCCCAAGCGAGGGCGCGGTATTGATGCCGGGCTTGGCGCCCTTGATCAGCATGTCGTGCCAGCCATGGAAATGCCCGTCGATGCGCAGCACTTTGTCCCGGCGAGAATGCGCCCGGCCCAGCCGCAATGCCAGCATGGTGGACTCGGTGCCCGACCCGGTAAAGCGCACCCGCTCCGCCGAAGGGAACAGGCGGTTCAGCCATTCGGCCCATTCCACCTCCAGCGGGTGGCAATCGCCGGTATAGGGCATCTGCTGCATCTGGGCAGCTACGGCCTCAGCCACCGCAGGATGTGCATGGCCCAGGATCTGACTGGCGGCACCCAGCTTGAAGTCGATGTAGCGCTTGCCGTCCGCATCCCATTTCTCAGCCCCCTTGGCGCGGGTGAAATAGACCGGATGCGGGGTCTTGTAGCGCAGCTCGTGGCTGACCCCGCCCGGCATGACACGGCGCGCGCGTTCAGCGAGGGATTGGCTGGTGTTCATGCCCGCTCCTGGTGGTTCAAGCTGTGGTTCAAAACGATGGATTTGAGGGCGCAATAGGCGCTGAGGCCCGCGAGCCCCTTTTCACGCCCGATGCCGCTGTCCTTGACGCCGCCAAAGGGAATGGTGTCGCCGCCCTTGAGGAAGCCGTTCACAAACACCTGCCCCGCCTCCGCCTTGCGGGCAAAGCGCATGGCCTGGGTGGTATCGGCGGTATAGATCCCGGCGACGAGGCCAAAGGCCGTGCCGTTTGCCAGCTCCAGCGCCTCTTCAGGCGATTGGCAGGTCTGGGTCACCAGCACCGGGCCAAAGACCTCCTGCCGGGCGATCTCGGCGTCAGCCGGGACTGCCGCGAAAATCGTTGGCGCGAAAAAATTGCCAGCTGACAACTTTTCCGGGAAATTGCGCCGGCCGCCGGTGACGCAGGTCAAACCTTTGGCCTTGGCGCGGTCGACAAACCCTTGCACCCGCTCCAGCTGGCCTGCGGAGATCAGCGGGCCAAGGTCCGGGTCGTCAAGCCCGTGGCCCAAGGTCATGGCTTCGGCCTTGGCGGCGACCTTATCAACCAGCGCATCATGCACGGTAGACTCGCAGATCAGCCGGGCGCCTGCGGCACAGACCTGGCCTGCGTTGAAGAAGATGCCACGCGCCACGTCTTCGGCTGCGGCATCCAGATCGGCATCCGCCAGCACAACAACCGGGGACTTGCCGCCCAACTCCAACGTGGTTCCGGCAACAGGCTTGGAGGCGGACTGCATGATCTTGCGCCCGGTCGCGGTGGAGCCGGTAAAGGTCACATGCGCAACATCCTTGTGGCTGGCCAGCGCTTCCCCGATTTCGCCTGCGCCGGTTACAACATTGAACACCCCGGCAGGCAGACCCGCCTCAGATGCCAGCTCGGCGGTCAAGATGGTTGTGAGCGGCGTCAGCTCCGAGGGTTTGGCAACAACCGAGGCGCCTGCGGCCAGGGCTGGAGCTGCCCCACGTGCAAGTGTTGAGATCGGGTAATTCCACGGCAGTATATGCGCCGTCACCCCCACCGGCTCCAACACCGTAAAGGCGGTTTGCTCCGGACCCAGCGGGATGCTCTCGCCATTCAATTTGTCGCAGGCGCCGGCATAGAAACGGAAGTAATCCGCCGCCCGGCCTACGTCGCGTTTTGCCTGGCTGATGGGTTTGCCTGCATTCAGGCTCTCAACGGCTGCCAGCCTGTCCGCGTGTTTTTCCAGCAGCTCAGCCAGCTGGAGCAGAACCCCGGCCCGGTCTGCCGGAGGTGTATCAGCCCAGCGCGGCAGCGCCGCCTTGGCGCTGGCAACGGCCTGATCTACCTGGCCTGTCGCCGCATCCTGGCATTCGGCAAAGGCACGGCCCAGTGCAGGGTCAATCAGGCTGCGTGCGGCACCCGACCCTGCCTGACCTGCGCCGTCAATCCAGCAATGCGGGATGCGGTCAAGCTGCCGGGGGTAAAGCGGATGATCCAGCATCACGCCCGCCCGATCTGCCGGCGGCTGAGGCAGATGTTGAAACGCGCGCGCAGCTCCAGGTCCTTGCCATCCGCGATATGGCCAGGGAAGTGGCCGGCCAGCAATTCCCGCGCCTTGTCCTTGGCGGCATCGCCGATGGGGCGCGAGCCCTGCTCTTCCCATTCCCGCGGGGTCTGGCGGTCGCCGAAATGCGGGTAGAAATAATCCGACTTCATCCGGCTGAAGGTGTGGCGGTGGCCCAGATAATGCCCCTCGCCGCGGCAAACCTCGGCAATCACCTCTGCACCGATGTTTTCGGCGTTCACCTCCACCCCGCGCAAGGTCCGAAGAATGTTGCCGATCATATCATTGTCGACCACATAGGCCTCCAGCGAAACGCCCAGCAGGCTCGCCTGCATACCGCAAGCCTGGGTAATGAGGTTGGATCCGGCATGGGCGGCCGAGGACACCGCCAGGTTCTTCTCGCTGCCGTATTGCGCATCCAGGGTCTTGGAATCGGTGATGCCAGCAATCGAGGTGACCGGCAGGTTGTAGAAGCGGCCCATCTGCGCTGCCGCCGCCATCAGGATCGCCTGCTCGCCGCCGCCCGCACACATCGAGCCGGTACGCAGATCGGCAATCAGCGGCTTGGCGCCATAGATTGCCGCAACATTCGGATCCACCAGCCGGGCAAAGACCAGCCCGGCAATGGTCTCCGCCACCGCCTGCACCAGCGAGCCTGCAATGGTCGCCGGGCTGGTGGCACCCGCCTGGCCCGCCGAGATCAGCTGCACTGGGAAGCCTGCCAGCACCGCCGCCTCCAGCGTGTCCAGCGCCTCTTCGGCAAAGCGCATCGGCGGCACCACGTGGCAGACCATCACGGTCAGAAAGGGCCGTGCGCGGAAAGCTTCCTCGGAGCCGGCCAGCGCATAGCACATATCCGCCAGCTGCTGCACATTCTCAGGCTCGGAGACCGACACCGACACGTGCTTGGAGGTGCCCATCAGGCAGGCATAGGCGGTGTTCAGGTCCATATCCGCCACATTTTCGATGTCGCGGGCGACAACCGAGCGGCTGAAATGGTGAATGTTTTCCATCGCATCGCAAATGCGCGCGGCATCGTAGAGGTCTTGCAGCGTGCCGTCCCGGTAGCGGCCGTCTTCGATGTCAAAAACCCCGGGCGCACCGCCGCCGGAACTCATGTGGACGCGCTTGCCGGACAGGTCCAGATCATGGCGCGGGTCCTGGCCATAGAGCACCACATCGCGGCGGGCTTCCTCGACGGTTTTCAGAACCAGATCGCGCGGGAACAGAAGGCGCTCGTCTTCGGTATAGCTGCCGCCTGCCGCGCAGACCTTCTCGATCATCGAAGGCGTTGCCTGACTCAGCCCCAGCGTTTCCAGGAGCGACAGCACCGCCTCGTTGACCGCGGCCTCATCCGCCTCGCTCAGGGGCCGGAACCGGCCGCCCTCGATACCGCCCCAGACCGGCGGGTTGTCCTCTGCCGGTGCGCTTTCGGCTTCGATCCGGGCTTCCCTGCCGCGGCGGCGCGATCTTGCAGCCATGATGTTCCCCTGACGGACTTCCTTTGCGCGAAGGCTACGCAGCCGCCGCCCGCGGCACAAAAACAAGTTTCTCTTGCTACCGATGAGAAAAACTCATTTAACTTTCGCATGGCCAATCTACCCTCCCTCCCCGCATTGCGCGCCTTCGAAGCCGCTGCCCGGCTTGGCAGCTTCCGCGCCGCGGCGGAGGCGATCAACGTGTCGCCCACCGCGGTCAGCCATCACATCCGCGGGCTGGAGGCCTATCTGAATATCCAGCTGTTCACCCGCGATGGCCGCCAGGTGCATCTGACAGACGAAGGCGCGCGGCTGGCTGATGGCGCCGCCAAGGCGTTCCGGATCCTGGAGGCTACGGTGGATTCCGTGGCCCGCTGGCCAGAGAAGACTACGGTACGTATTGCCCTCGGCCCCAGCTTTGCCACCCGCTGGCTGCTGCCGCGCTTTGCCGATTTCTGCGCCAAGTTTCCGGATGTGGAACTGAAACTGGTACAGACCCCGCTGCTGGTCTCGCCGCAGAATGTGGATGCGGATATCTTCATCACCTGGGGCGACGGCCGCTTTCCCGGCATGATCTCGGAGCCGCTGGTCAGCGTGCTGTCTGCGCCCGTCGCCAGCCCGGCGCTGCTGCAGCGGCTGGGGCCGCCGCAGTCGCCTGCGGACCTCGCAAATTATCCTCTGATCCACCAGCGCGACACCCTGGGCTGGAATGCCTGGTTCCTGGAGGCCGGTGTCAGCCTGAACGGTCCTCTGCCGGGGCCGGTCATTGAAGACACCAACGTCGTGCTGCAGGCCGCCGCCGCCGGCCAGGGCATCGTGATGGGGTGGATCCCGCTGATCGACACCGATCTGGAGAGCGGGGTTCTGGTGCAGCTGTTCGATACCGCCGTCAGCGAAAACCGCGCTTACTACCTGGTGCGGCCCGAAACCGGCCCGAATGAAAACATCACCGGCGCCATTTGCGATTGGCTGCTGGCACAGACATCCAGGGCGTCAGCCGCCTGACCTGAGATTTCAGCGCCGGGCCAGCACCGGAAAATGCGCCAGCAGCGAGGCCTTGGCCGCCTGAATATGGGTGCGGGTCAAGTCAGCCGCCCGGGCGGCATCGCCGTCTTCACAGGCGGCAAGGATCTCCAGGTGCTCGCGCTCGGCCCGCTCCATGCCGTCGCTCATCACCAGTTGCGCCCGGATGTAGCGGTCAATGCGGTCCATCGCGCCGCGGGCCGACTCCCGGAAGAACGTGAGCGCGCTGGCACTGTAGAGCGCGTCATGGAATTCCCGGTTCAGAACACCCCACTCCATCGGATTGCGGCAGCTGGCAAAGGCCTCGCAATTGAGCCGCGCCTGCGCCAGCAGCTCCGGCCCCATCCGCGGCACCGCATCACGGATGATTTCCGGCTCCAGCAGGACACGGAATTCAAAGATCTCCGCCGCCTCATCCGCCGACAGACCGGCCACCACCGCGCCTTTGAACCGCTGCGTCTTGACCAGACCGTATTCCTCCAGCCGCGAGATCGCCTCGCGCACCGGAATACGGCTGGTCTTGAACCGGCGCGCGATTTCCTCCTGCCGCAGCGGCTCGCCCTCCTCCAGGCGGCCGTCGATGATCGCCTGGCGCAGGGCTTCGAACACCGCGGCCGAGGCCGAAGCGGCTTTGGAGATATCGACCGGGTCCAGATTCATTGCGCAGGTCTCCTTTCAGACAGGTCTATAAAAACCTGGCCGGCCGGAAAAGCGGATTGGATACGAAATGCGGCAAGCAGGCAAACCGGCCACAGGCCCGGCTAGACTTCCAGTGAGACCCACAGCACCTTGGCATCTTCCGCGCTGACCGACACGCAGCCGTGGCCCATGCCGCTGTCGTAATAGACGGAATCCCCCGGCCCCATGCGCAGCGGCCGGTAGTGCTCGGTATAAAGGATCAGTTCGCCGCTCAGCACAAACATGAACTCCTCGCCGCGGTGGCGGACCCAATTGTCGAACTCGGTCACGTCACGCGCCTTGATGGTGCTGATGTAAGGCACCATGCGCTTGCTGGTCAGCTCGCTGCACAGAAGCTCATGATCATAGGTCGAGGTTTCCTTGTGCTCGCCCAGGCCGGTGCGGGTAAAGTCGCGCCGCCCGGTCACGCCGCTTTGCCCCGACTGCACGAACAGCTGCGGCGTTTCCAGTTCCAGCGTCTGCATCAGGCGGCGGATGATCTCGAAACTGGGACGGGTCTGGTTGTTCTCGATCTTCGACAAAGTGGAGCGCCCGATGGCCGCAGCCCTGGCCGCTTCCTCCAGCGTCAGGCCCTTCTCCTTGCGGGCGTCGCGAATCATTTTTCCAAGGATTTCGCCGTCCGGAGCCTCCATGGCCTCGGGACCCAGCCCTGTTTCCTCTGAGGGAATTGGTTCCATTTGCGTGAATTCTCCTGTGCTGAAAACAGCTTAGCTTTGATGTATCTGCGGGTCAAAATTTCCATCACAGTACTTTTTGTTTGCAAGAGGGAAAAAGTTTCCTATAGGAGACGCAACGTCGTATACGGCAGCATACGTGCCGGTCCTGGACCGCATTTCGGAGGAGAAACCAAATGAGCGCTTATGATCTGATCGTGATTGGGGCTGGACCGGGCGGTTATGTCGCAGCAATCCGGGCTTCGCAGCTGGGCCTGAAGGTTGCTTGCGTCGAAGGCCGCGGCTCTTTGGGCGGCACCTGCCTCAACGTTGGCTGCATTCCCTCCAAGGCCCTGCTGACCTCCTCGGGCAAATATGCCGAACTCTCCCATCTCTCCTCGCATGGCATTTCGGCCGGGGAGGTCAGCCTGGACCTGGGCGCGCTGATGGCGCGCAAGGACAAGATTGTCAGCGACCTGACCAAAGGCATCGCCTTCCTGTTCAAGAAGAACGGCGTCGACCACATCGAAGGCTGGGCCAGCATTCCGGCGCCCGGCCAGGTGCAGGTGGGCGGTGAAACCTACACTGCAAAGAACATCCTCATCGCCACCGGTTCGGAACCCGCCACCCTCCCCGGCGTGGAGATCGACGAGGTGGACGTGCTGAGCAGCACCGGTGCGCTGGCTCTTGAAGCCGCGCCAGAGCATCTGGTGGTGATCGGCGCCGGCGTGATCGGGCTTGAACTTGGTCAGGTCTGGTCACGCCTCGGCTCCAAGGTGACGGTTGTGGAATACCTCGACCGCATCCTGCCCGGTATCGACGGCGAGATTGCCAAGCTGTCCCAGCGCGCACTCAGCAAACGCGGGCTGAAGTTCCAGCTGGGCCGTGCGCTGAAGACCATTGAGAAGGGCGAGAACGGCCTGACCCTGACCCTCGACCGTGTCGGCAAGGACAAGGAAGAGCAGATTGAGGCCGACAAGGTGCTGGTCGCCATCGGCCGCCGCCCGGTGACGAAGGGCCTGGGCCTGGAAGAGCTCGGCGTCTCCATCAACCCCCGCGGCTTTATCGAGGTGGACGAAACCTTCCAAACCTCTGTCCCCGGCATCTTTGCCATCGGCGACTGCGTGCCCGGCCCGATGCTGGCACACAAGGCCGAGGAAGACGGCGTGGCTTGCGTGGAGATCATGGCGGGCGAGCACGGCCATGTGGACTACAACACTGTCCCCGGCGTGGTTTACACCGACCCTGAAGTTGCCTCTGTCGGTTTGACCGAAGAAGCGCTGAAAGAAGCGGGCACCGATTACATCTCTGGCAAGTTTGCGTTCATGGCAAACTCCCGCGCCCGCTCGATTGGCGAAACCGACGGCGCCGTCAAAGTGCTGGCCAGCCCTGAGGGCAAAATCCTCGGCGCCCATATCTGCGGCGCGCATGGCGGTGATTTAATTGCAGAATTGGTGCTTGCGATGACCAAAGGTGCTACTATCGAGGAGGTTGCACGGACCTGTCACGCGCATCCTGCTATGGGGGAGGCGGTGAAAGAAGCCTGCCTTGATGCGCTTGGCCGTGCCATCCACGCCTGATCTGGAGGGAGCTGCCAGATGACGATTCAGCTAAGACCCCGCCACCCGGAAAAAGCCCACAAGGCCGACAGCGCCATCCCGCGCAAACCCCGGTGGATCCGCAAGAAGAAGATCGAAAGCGCGGAGTATTACGAGACCCGCAAGCTGATGCGGGAGCATGATCTGGCGACCGTCTGTGAAGAGGCCGCCTGCCCCAACATCGGCGAATGCTGGTCCAAGCGCCACGCCACCATGATGATCATGGGCGAGGTCTGCACCCGCGGCTGTTCCTTCTGCAACGTGACCACCGGCAGGCCGGACACGCTGGACGCGTTTGAGCCGGGCCGGGTTGCGGCGGCGGTCAAGAAACTGGGCCTGCGCCATGTGGTGATCACCTCCGTGGACCGGGACGACCTGGAGGACGGCGGCGCCGGGCACATCGCCCAGACGATCCGCGCCACCCGCCACCAGAACCCCGGCACCACCATCGAAGTGCTGACCCCGGACTTCCTGGGCAAGGGCGCGGCGGCGGACGCGGTGTTCGAAGCCGCACCGGATGTTTTCAACCACAACCTGGAAACCGTGCCGCGGCTTTACCCGCGTGTGCGCCCCGGCGCGCGCTACTACACCTCTCTGCGGCTGCTGGACGACGCCAAGCGCGCCAACCCGCAGCTGTTCACAAAATCCGGCATCATGGTCGGCCTGGGCGAGACTCTGGACGACGTGCGCCAGGTGATGGATGATCTGCGCGCCGCACAGGTCGATTTCCTGACCGTGGGCCAATACCTGCAGCCCACCCCCAAACATCACCCGATCGACCGTTTCTGGTCGCCGGAAGAATTCGCGCAGCTGGAACAGATCGCCCGCTCGAAGGGCTTTTTACACGTGTCGGCCACACCGCTGACCCGTTCTTCGTTCCACGCGGACGAGGATTTTGCCGCCCTGAAAGAGGCCCGTCAGATGGCCTTGGCAAAGGGCATTTAACCTTAACGCAAGCGGGAGGAGACCCATGGAAGCGTTAAATTCAATCGTAGGAGCCATCAATGGCGTAGTATGGGGGCCGCTGATGCTGGTCCTCATTCTGGGCGTTGGCTTCTTTCTTCAGGTCGGCTTGAAGTTCATGCCGATCCTGAAGATCGGCACCGGCTTCAGCCTGTTGTTCAAGGGCCGTGAAGGCCAAGGCGATGGCCAGATCAGCCCGTTCAACGCGCTGATGACCTCGCTGTCGGCCACTATCGGTACCGGCAACATCGCGGGTGTGGCGACCGCGGTCTTCCTCGGCGGCCCCGGCGCGCTGTTCTGGATGTGGATGACCGCGCTGGTCGGCATGGCCACCAAATATGCCGAAGCCGTCTGTGCGGTGAAATACCGTGAGAAAGACGAGTTGGGCAACTATGTCGGCGGCCCGATGTACTATATCAAGAACGGCCTGGATGCGAAATGGGCCTGGCTGGGCTTTGCATTTGCGTTGTTCGGCGCAGTTGCGGCCTTTGGCATCGGCAACGGTGTGCAGGCCAACGGTGTGGCGCAGGTTCTGGAATCGAACTTCGGCGTGAACACTTCGGTCACCGGCGTGATCCTGATGGTTCTGACCGCCGCCGTGATCCTGGGCGGCATCACCCGCATCGGTGCGGTTGCCGGTAAGCTGGTTCCGTTCATGGCAATTGCCTACATCATCGCAGGCCTTCTGGTACTGCTGCTGAACCTCGGCAACATCGGCAACGCACTGTCGCTGGTCTTCACCTATGCCTTCACCCCCTCCGCGGCCGAAGGCGGCTTTGCCGGTGCGGCAGTCTGGGCGGCGATCCGCTTTGGTGTGGCACGCGGCGTGTTCTCGAACGAAGCGGGCCTGGGTTCCGCTCCGATCGCCCACGCAGCGGCTGAGACCAAAGGTCCGGTCAACCAGGGCCTGATCGCGATGCTGGGCACCTTCATCGACACCATCATCGTGTGCTCGATCACCGGCCTGGCAATCATCTCCTCCGGTGCATGGACCTCCGGCGAATCCGGCGCGGCGCTGACCTCGCTGGCGTTTGAGACCACCCTGCCCGGCATCGGCGGCTCGCTGATCGCGGTTGCCCTGTCGATCTTTGCCTTCACCACCATCCTGGGCTGGTCCTTCTACGGCGAGAAATGCGTCGAGTTCCTGCTGGGTGTGAAGTCGCTGATCCCCTACCGCGTATTGTGGATCGTAATGATCTACTTTGGCGCCACTGCGGACCTGGGCTTCATCTGGCTGCTGGCGGACACGCTGAACGCTATGATGGCCATTCCGAACCTGATCGCCCTGGCCCTGCTGAGCCCGATCGTCTTCAAACTGACGAAAGAGTTCTTTGCCACCGGCGGCAAATCGGAAGAAGCTGGCACCGCAGCTGAATAACCATCGACGGGGGGCCGTCACGGCCCCCCGCTCCTGACACAGAATTCCACATCTCGAGGAGACCGCTGATGGCTACCAAAATCCTGCTTCCGATCGACCACACCGATCAGAACTCCTGGAAGAAAGCGCTGCCCGTTGCGCTGGAACAGGCCAAGTTCTACGGCGCCGAACTGCATGCCGTTTCGGTTATTCCCGAGATCGTCCAGCTGCCCAACCTGCCCGCGGGCTATGGCTCCGGCGCCAAGGCCCATGTGCAGGGCGCGGTCGAGGCCATCCTGGCCCAGAACGCCGCCGCAGATGTGCCGGTGCAGATCGCCGAAGGCAGCGTCTACCGCGAAATCCTGAAACTTGCCCACAAGGACGGCTATGACATGATCATCATGGCCTCCGCCGAAGGTGAGTTCCCGAACTATGAGATCGGCCCGAACCTGGCCCGCGTCGTGCGCAACGCGCATTGCACGGTCATGGTTGTCCGCGGCTGAACCTGCAATTTACTCAGAAGGGACATCCGTCATGACCGACGCACCCAAACGCACCCCGCTTTACGACCTGCACGTCGAACTTGGCGGCAAGATGGTCGACTTCGCCGGCTGGGAAATGCCGGTCCAGTATCCCATGGGCATCATGGGCGAGCACAAGCAGTGCCGCGAGAAGGCAGCGCTGTTTGATGTCTCCCACATGGGCCAGGTGATCCTGCGCGGCGACAACGTGGGCGAGAAGCTGGAAACGCTCTGCCCGCAAGCCTATGCGACCCTGAAAGAGGGCAAGGCCCGCTACGGCTTCTTCACCAACGAAGACGGCGGCATCATGGACGATTTGATCGTTTCCAACGCCGGCGATCATTATTTCGTGGTGGTGAACGCCGCGCTGCGCCACCAGGACATCCCGCATATGCAGGCCAACCTGGACGGCATTGAGGTGACAGAGATCTTCGACCGCGCGCTGGTGGCCGTGCAGGGCCCCAAGGCCGAGGACGTTGTCGGCGAACTCTGCCCCGCAGCCCGTGAGCTGAAGTTCATGGAAACCGCCCTGGCAGACATCGGCGGCGTCGAATGCCGCATCTCGCGCCTCGGCTACACCGGCGAGGACGGCTACGAGATCTCGATCCCGGAAGCGGACGCCATCCGCGTCTCCAAACTGTTCCTGGCCCATGACGACTGCGAACCCGCAGGCCTCGGCGCCCGCGACAGCCTGCGCCTGGAGGCCGGTCTCTGCCTCTATGGCAACGACATCGACCAGTCGACCTCGCCGATCGAGGCGTCGCTCTCCTGGGCGATCCAGAAACGCCGCAAGGAAGACGGCGGCTTCCCCGGTGCCGCCCGTGTCCAGAAAGAACTGGCCGAAGGCGCTGCCAAAAAGCTGGTCGGCATCAAGCCCGAAGGCCGCGCCCCGGCCCGCCAGGGTGTGGAAATCCAATGCGCGGAAGGCAATACTATCGGTGCCATCACATCCGGCAGCTTCGGCCCCACCGTCGGCGGCCCCGTTGCAATGGGTTATGTCTCGGCAGGCCACGGCGAGCCGGGCGAGAAAGTGAACCTCATCATCCGCGGCAAGGCGCAGCCGGCTGAAATCGTTGCCCTGCCCTTCGTCACCCAGAACTACAAACGCTAAGACATCATCAGGAGAGTCAAAATGGCCACCTATTACTCCGAAGACCACGAGTGGATCACCGTTGAAGGCGACACCGCCACCCTGGGCATCACCCAGCACGCTGCCGACCAGCTGGGCGAAGTAGTCTTCGTCGAGCAGCGCGAAGCCGGCGACGAGTTCGAAAAAGGCGGCGAGATCGGCGTCATCGAGTCGGTGAAAGCAGCCTCCGAGATTTACGCGCCGCTGGACGGCGAAGTGATCGAAGCCAACGAAGCCCTGGCCGACAACCCCGGCGCCCTGAACGAAAGCCCGGAAGGCGACGCCTGGATCTACAAGATCAAGATCGCAGACGCCTCCCAGCTGGACGATCTGATGGACCTGGACGGCTACAAGGCCCTGATCGGCTAAATCTCCTGCGGATCCGCCGCACTCCGCCCGGATCCGCTCTTCATCTGGCTAAAAATATCCCCGCCGGAGGCTCCCGCACTTCCGGCCGGGCGTGACCTTCAAACAGGAGCGCTTGTAAATGGCCTTCAAACTTACCGATTACGAAGCCTATGACTTCGCCAACCGGCGCCACATCGGCCCGTCTCCGCAGGAGATGGCCGACATGCTGCAGGTGATCGGCTTCAAAACCCTGGACGAGCTGATCGATGCCACCGTGCCGCCCGCCATCCGCCAGAAAGAGGCGCTGGACTGGGGCCCGGCAATGACCGAGCGCGACGCGCTTTTCCACATGAAAGAAGTGGCGTCCAAGAACAAGGTGCTGACCTCGCTGATCGGCCAGGGCTATTACGGCACCACCACCCCGGCGCCGATTCTGCGCAACATCCTGGAAAACCCCGCCTGGTACACCGCCTATACCCCCTACCAGCCGGAAATCTCCCAGGGCCGTCTTGAAGCGCTTCTGAACTTCCAGACTATGGTCAGCGACCTCACCGGCCTGGACATCGCCAACGCGTCGCTGCTGGACGAAGCCACCGCCGCTGCCGAAGCCATGGCAATGGCGCACCGCGGTTCGCGGTCCAAGGCGAACAACGCCGCCTTCTTCGTCGACAAGAACTGCCACCCGCAGACCGTCGCCGTGATCCAGACCCGCGCCGAGCCCCTGGGCATCGACGTTGTGGTTGCCGATCCCGATGATCTGGACCCGGGCGCGGTCTTTGGCGCCATCTTCCAGTACCCGGGCACCTACGGCCACGTGCGCGACTTCACCGCGGAAATCGCAGCCATCCACGAGCACAAGGGCATCGCCGTTGTTGCGGCTGACATCCTGGCGCTGGCCCTGCTGAAATCGCCCGGCGAAATGGGCGCTGACATTGCCATCGGCTCCACCCAGCGATTTGGCGTTCCGATGGGCTACGGCGGCCCGCACGCGGCCTATATGGCGACCACCGACAAGCTGAAGCGCGCCATGCCTGGCCGTATCATCGGTGTGTCGGTTGATGCCCGCGGCAACAAGGCTTACCGCCTGGCGCTGCAGACCCGCGAACAGCACATTCGCCGCGAGAAAGCCAACTCCAACGTCTGCACCGCGCAGGCGCTGCTGGCGGTCATCGCGTCCATGTATGCGGTCTACCACGGCCCCGACGGCATCAAGGCGATTGCCCAGTCGGTGCACCGCAAGACCTCGCGCCTGGCCGCAGGCCTGGAAGAGCACGGCTTCAAGGTGCAGCCGGAAGTCTTCTTCGACACCATCACCGTCGAAGTCGGCCCGCTGCAGAAAACCGTCATGGAAGCGGCCGTTGCCCGCGGCGTGAACCTGCGCAAGATCGGCGAAGCCCATGTCGGCATCTCGCTGGACGAGCAGACCCGGCCAGAGACCATCGAAGCCGTCTGGGGTGCCTTCGGCATCACCAAGAAAGACGACAGCGTTGCCAACCGCGCCTACCGCCTGCCCGACTATGCGCTGCGTGAAAGCGAGTATCTGACCCACCCGATCTTCCACAAGAACCGGGCCGAGGCTGAGATCACCCGCTACATGCGCCGCCTCGCCGACCGCGACCTGGCGCTGGACCGTGCGATGATCCCGCTGGGGTCCTGCACCATGAAGCTGAACGCGACCATCGAAATGATCCCGGTCACCTGGCCGGAATTCGGCAACCTGCACCCCTTCTGTCCGGAAGACCAGGCGCGGGGCTACCACCAGATGATCGACGATCTGAACGACAAGCTCTGCCAGATCACCGGCTATGACGCGATCTCCCAGCAGCCGAACTCCGGCGCGCAGGGCGAATACGCGGGTCTGCTGACGATCCGCAACTACCATGCATCGCGCGGCGACGCGCACCGCAACATCTGCCTGATCCCGACCTCCGCGCACGGCACCAACCCGGCGTCGGCACAGATGGTGGGCTACAAGGTGGTTCCGGTTAAATCGGACGACAGCGGCAACATCGACGTCGCCGACTTCCGCGCTAAGGCCGAAGAGCATTCGGCAAACCTCGCGGCCTGCATGATCACCTACCCGTCGACCCACGGCGTGTTCGAGGAAACCGTGCAGGAAGTCTGCCAGATCACCCACGATCACGGCGGCCAGGTCTATATCGACGGCGCCAACATGAACGCCATGGTGGGCCTTGCCCAGCCCGGCAAGATCGGCGGCGACGTCTCGCACCTGAACCTGCACAAGACCTTCTGCATCCCGCATGGCGGCGGCGGCCCCGGCATGGGTCCGATCGGCGTTAAGGCGCACCTGGCTGAGCACCTGCCGGGCCACCCGGAATACGGCACTGCTGTTGGTCCGGTTTCGGCAGCTCCGTTCGGTTCGCCCTCGATCCTGCCAGTGTCTTGGGCCTATTGCCTGCTGATGGGCGGCTCCGGCCTGACCCAGGCGACCAAGGTTGCGATCCTGAACGCCAACTACATCGCTGCGCGCCTGAAGGATGGCTACAAGATCCTCTACACCTCGGAAACGGGCCGTGTTGCGCATGAGTGCATCCTGGACACCCGTCCGCTGGCCGATGAAGGCAACGTCACCGTCGACGACATCGCCAAGCGCCTGGTCGACTCGGGCTTCCACGCTCCGACCATGTCCTGGCCGGTGGCAGGCACGCTGATGGTGGAGCCGACCGAATCCGAACCCAAGGACGAGCTGGACCGCTTCTGCGACGCCATGCTCTCGATCCGCTCGGAGGCGCAGGACATCATCGACGGCAAAATCGACGCCGACAACAACCCGCTCAAGCACGCTCCGCACACGGTGCGCGACCTGGTCGGCGAATGGGACCGCCCCTACTCGCGCGAACAGGCCTGCTTCCCGCCGGGCAACCTCGGTGTCGACAAATACTGGCCGGCCGTGAACCGGGTCGACAACGCCTATGGCGACCGTCACCTGATCTGCACCTGCCCGCCGATGTCGGACTACGAAGAAGACTAAGCCTGAGTTTCAGGCCGCCTGCCCTGCCGGCACGTCCGGCGGGGCATTCCGCAGCGCCCCCGCGCAGCTGCCCCCCGCATGACCCGCTCAGAGGAGAGAATGATGTCCCGTCTCGACCCGCTGACCGTGCCAGCTTCACAGCACTCCGCTGACAGCGCGGCACAGGCCCGCTTCCACGATGTCGAAGTCATTCTGCCGCAGACGGATTCTCCGGCCGCTGCGCAGATGATCTGCGAAGTCTTCCGCGCCGCTAACGACCTGTTTCCCGACAGCGGCTACCGCACCGCCGTACGCAATCTCGCGTCCCAAATGCGTGCAGCCCCCGCAGGCTGGAAGCCGCAAACGGTCATTTTCCTTGGTGGTATTTCCAGCCGCTGGCCGCTGAATTCCGGCGAGAAGGCCAGCCTGCAGCGGATCTGCCGCCAGGCGCAGCGCTGCCTGTTTGCCGGCAGCGCCATTTTCCTGCTGCCGGAAACGGGCCTCAACGCCGCGGCAGAAACCGCGGTGCATTCGAACTTTGCCGCCGCCGCGGAGGAAGAGCAGCTGGCCTGCGCCCCCGCCGGCACGCTTACCACCTCCTCCGGCCGGATCAGCACGGCGATCAGCAGCTTTGCCGCCCTGCGCCTGCTGGCCGGCTTCCTGCGCGCCGACCGCGGACCCTTCATTGCCGATGCCGTTTGCGACTATCTGGGCCTCGCCTTCGGCCCCGCGTCCGAACAATCGAAGGTCTCCCTGCAGCTGCGCCAGACCGCCGGCGGCGACGCGCTGGTGGTCAAGATCCTCGATCTGATGCAGCAGAACCTGGAAGAGCCGTTGCTGATCCGGGATATTGCCCAGCAGGCCGGCGTTTCTCCGCGCAAGCTGGAGCGCCGCTTTCAGCAAAAAGCCCGCACCAGCCCGCTGACCGCCTACCGCAAGCTGCGGATTGAAAAAGCCCGACAGCTCTTGCTGCACACCACCCTGCCCCTGGCTGAGATCGTCGCCGCCACCGGCTTCGGCTCCCGCAGCAATCTGACCGAATGGTTCAAGCGCGAATACAAGACCAGCCCGCAGGCTTTTCGCAAACAGTATTACACTGACCGGAACCCCGCCGGCTCATTTGCCTGACGCTTGCCCAGCTGCCCCAATTGAAAAAGGCGGCCGTTGGGCCGCCTTTTGTGTTTTCAGCTTGGGTGTCAGTTGCCTGAGCCGTCCTCGCCGTCGCCCGACAAGGCACCCGGGTCGAAGACGTTGCCGAAGCCCGAGCTGTTGCCCTGGCCGCTGCCTTGGGGCTGCTGCTCCGTCGCTTCCCCGCCCTCTTCGCCTGAGAGGTTGCCCGGGTTGAAGACGCCGCCGAAGCCGGAGTTGTTGCCCGAAGGCTGGGTGGCCTCCGGCGCGGTTCCGCCCTGCTGCTCCTGCTGCTGCTGGCGGCGCAGCTCGCGCTGGCGGCGCAGCTCCTGGATGCGCTCCTCGGTCTCCAGGCGCTTTTGCTCCTGCACGTCGGCGATACATTGCTGCGGGCTGTAGACCGAGGCGGTGCCGACCACCGCCACCGTGGCGCAGGCGACAACCACCAGGCCCACCGCCGCCGCGTTGGAGCTGAGGAAACCGGGCAGCCGCAGCTTGCCGCTCTCCAGCTCTTCCA
>NZ_JBSWYB010000022.1:0-66331 GCF_056160905.1 Leisingera sp. ABD4_442
ACTATTTCCTCCGGCTTGTGCCGCTTGTTCGCCATTCTCAGTCCTCCGTTTCCTAAACATAACGGTGGGCCAATTCAGATGGGGCACTCCACTCGATAATACGGCTCCGGCCGACGCATCCCAACCATGTCTGGAGTGTCGATTTCGTTCACGACAAGCTGAGCAATGGGCGGAGCTACAAGATGCTGACGGTTCTGGATGAATACACCCGCCAGGCACTTGCGGTGGCCTGTGAGGGCCGTAGACACCCCGCCCGCGACTTCGGAACCTGTGGCGATAACCGGATGGGCCTCCCGGTTGGCTTCCAGTTCTGCTCGCTGACGTGCCAGCGCGTAATCGTAATTCTCCTGATATGAGCCAGGGCCAAGAGCGCCGTAGACAGCGCCCACAGCCTCGTCGCCGACGCCAAAGGACACGCCTTGGCCCACTCCTTGCAACGCTGCATTCTCCGGGCTGACGTTCACGTGGTTGCGCATCGCATCAGGGTCAACCATCTGCCCGGTGCGCGGATCGGTCACGGTCCCCACAGGTGGCTGTCCGTAGGTGCCATCAGCGTTGCGCTGTGGGGCAGCGGTGCTACCGGCGGCCATTTCATGCTCTTGGCGGCGTCTGCGTGCTCTCGCCAGGGCCAGTGCTTTCTGCTGTTCAGGTGTCATTGAAACAACGCCCTTTCCTCTGGGGTTAGGAACTCCCAGTCTTCTGCAGCGACACCCGCCGGGATGCCTCCGGCGCTACCGTCTGGTGCCCCCCCTGTTTCCTGTGGGATAGCACCGCCGGTCTGCCATGCGTTGCGCATGTCCCGGAACATGCTGCGCAACTGGTCGATGTTTGCCAGGGATCGCTCACGGATGCCGTCACCGCCAAACAGCCCGCCAACAGAGCCTTCAGCGACGGTCAGCGGGTCTGTCGGGTCCAGCATCATCTGGTTCATTAGGTCAAGGTCCGGGCCGTTCAGCACACCGAGATTGAACAACTCTTTCATTTGCAGCTGGATGTTCCGGCGCTCGGCAAGGATTGCGTCCTTGGGCTTACCCGAAGAGTTCGGCAAATGGTCAAGTGTCTACCGCCAGTTCCGGCGTTGGACCCTGGCCGGGCTCTGGGAGCAGATCATGGATGTGCTGAACGCAAGCGGCGCGGGCCGCCATCCAGTCGCGTGCAGCAGGCCCCTGGCATTTAGGGCAGTGCCGGTTTTTGCAGGAATTGTACGCGATATGCTGGTGGCCGCACTTGGCGCAGGCCGCCACATGCCCGCCGAGCGCCTCGGTCCGGCAGGCTTCAATCGCTGACATCACCCTGAGCTGGGCAAGGCTGACATGCCCCGCATTGGCTTGCCGCCACGCAGACCCATAGGCCCGAAAGATGTCCGCAACCTCCAGCTTGGGCCGGGCCACTGGCCCCAGGCGCTACTCCAACCCTCGTCGGAGGGTCTCGTCCTGAAGCAGCTTGATCTGCTCATAGGGGCTGACAGTGCTCTGGATCGTCTTGGTGGCCACCTGGGTGTAGCGCGCCGTGGTTGATAGCTTGGCATGGCCGAGCAGCACCTGGATCACCCGCACATCGGTGTTGGCCTCAAGCAGATGGGTGGCAAAGCTGTGCCGCAGGGTGTGCAGTGTTGCTGCCTTCTTGATGCCCGCCATGTGCTTGGCCGAGGTGAACGCCCGGTTCAACTGCCGCGGCGACAACGGGTTGATCTTGGGCTTGCCCGGGAACAGCCAGCCCTCAGGGCGGGACTCACGCCAATAGTCCCGCAACAGCGCAAGCAGATTGGGCGATAGCATCGCCTTACGATCGCGCCCGCCCTTGCCGTCATCGACGTGGATCAGCATACGGTCGCTGTCGATATCCGCGACCTTGAGATTGCAGACCTCGGAGGCGCGAAGACCCGCGCCATAGCTGATGCCGAGAGCCGCGCGATACTTGAGCCCCGGGCCGGGAACGGCGGCCAGCAAGTCGGCCACTTCCTCGACGCTGAGGACTACGGGCAGTTTGCGGGGCTTGCGATGAAACTGCATGAAGCGCTTCATCTCCGCGCGTCCGCAGGTGATGCCAAAAAAGAAGCGAAGGGAAATAATGCGCACGTTGAAAGTGCTGGCCGAAACACCGTCTTCAGTCATCTTGAGCTGATACAATCGCAGTTCTTCCGGCGTCGCCGTATCCGGGGACCGGCCGAGAAAGGCTGCAAAATGCTTCACGTTGCGGATATGGGCTTTCTGGGTCTTCTCCGCCAGACCCCGGATGTTCATATCCTCGATCATCCGTCGGCGCAGCGGCGTTCCTCTGTCCTTTGTCATGGGAACCTCCTGTCTGAACGATTGGGAAGAACCCAATCGTTCAGACAGGCGACGAACATCGCAAATTACGAACCGCTACGGGCGGTTCGAACCATCAGCAAAAAGCGCTGATGCCGCGGAGCGGCTTAGTCCTCCCGCCCTTCTGTTGAAAGACAACGTGTTGCTGACGCAGAGTGTTCAGCGCTGCATGAAACGCGAGCATCTTTCTGATCAGGCTTTGCGCGTTGGCTTCGGTGCGGAAGATGTCTTGGCCAATTTGCGGAAGTTCAGGAGCTAGCGTGAGGAGGAATTCGTAATTTGCGCCGCATGGGCCGTACAGTCAGAGGCGCCTTAATCAATTCCCTAGCCCTGCATCAACTTTGCGCCAGCCCGATCCCTGCATCTTCCAGCTGCTCCCTTTCGGGCAGATCGCGCAGGCTTTCCAGCCCGAAGGCCATCAGAAACCGCCCGGTTGTCACGAAGGTATACGGCGCGCCGCGGCTGGGGCTGCGGGGGCCGGTTCCGATCAGGCCCTGCGCATGCAGCCGGCCGGTCAGGTCGCGGCTGATCTCCTTGCCGAAAATGTCCTTCAGCCCCTCGCGGGTGACCGGCTGGTGGTATGCGACGGCAGCCAGCACTGCCACATCGAATTCGCTGAGATCCAGCGCTTGCCCCCCGGCGTCTGCAGCCGCCTGGATAACGGGAGAATAAACACGCCTTGTGCGCAGGAACCAGGCGCCGCCGGCACGGGCGATTTCATAGGGGCGCTCTGCCAGCTCCGCCGCCAGATCCTCAACCAGAAGATCGATTGACGCCCCCTGCCCCACTACCCGCGCAAGATCTTCCCGGGGCACCGGTGAGGCAGAGGCAAAGAGCACGGCCTCGATGCGCCGCATCCATTCGCGCCAGCGCGGCCCCGGTGGCAGGTCTGCGAGTTCGCGGTCAAAATCCGGCTCAGCGCGGTCCTTTGCCATATCAAACCCCGTACAGCCGGAACGTGCCGCGTCCGGTCAGCTCTCTCACCACGCCAAGCTCTACCAGCCGGCTGCATAAGCGCCGCGCCGCGCGGCCGGACATGCCGGCACCGCTGGCAGCGCCTGTGAGCACAGCGGGCGCCACAGCATCCCGGGTCAGGAACCATTCCACCGCCTCCCCTGCCCCTATGGCGCGCAGCTTAGCGGCGGCGGCCTTGAGGTTTTCCGACCTGCGGGCCAGATCCACAGCCAGCCTTGCCGTCTCAACGGCCGAAGACAGCAGCGCCCGGTGCACCGCCAGCCGAAGTTCCTCTCCTGACTTGCGCAGATCCCGGGGGGTCAGGCCGGCGGCCAGCAGCGGAACCATATGATCCCAGCCTAAGGCGCAGGCCAAAGCGGCCTCCCCCAAAACCAAGGCCTCTGTCTCCGCACGCGGGGCCTCAGCCGAAACCGCCTCCAGCACAGCCGCCGCCTGCTGGACGGGCGGCCCCTGCCCTGCATCAAGCCAGGCTGCAATCTGCTCCGGTGCGCACGCCGGCAAGGCCCGCTGCAGCGATCCGGCGGCAACCGGCCGCTCTGCGGCACGCTGCCAGGACAGATAGATTTCCCCCGCCGGCCCGGGCTTATCCCCGGGACGCAGCAGATGCACCGCATCGCGCAGCTCGGAGGCCCTTTCAGAACGGCCGGAGAGCGCTGTGCAAGCTTCCGCCGCCCGCAGCGCCAGCCTGTCCCGCAGCAAGGCTTGGGGCACGTCCTCCCGCTGCAGCACCATATGCAGGTGGCTGAGCGCGGCGCCTGACAAAAATGCCGCATCTTCAAGGGTGTCCGCCCGGGCCCGGGTGATCCAGAGCGGCATCCGGGGTATCCTCTGCAAGCCGGGGTTCAGGTTCGGGCGGGCGTAGATCATACCCCGACATTATCCGCTGACGGCGCTTTTGGCCACAATATAGAGTATAAACCGCCGCACTTTGCCGGATTGAGTTACGTCCGATAACGTTGCCTTACCGGACATGAATGAATACCCTCCAGAAGCATGAGCAGAGCTGCAAAGAACAGGCCGAAACCACCCGCTTCAAATCCCTCCACGGCTGAGGTTTCCGTCTCAGAGCACCGCAGCGCGATGAATTGCGGTCAGCGGCACCAGACGATTGTGCTGCTCAGGAAGGCACTGTCAAAAGCCGTCAATAAGGATATCGAGGCCGCGCTTCAGCTGATCCCGCTCATTGTGCAGGGATCCAACCCGTTCCTGCAGTTCTGCTGCCGGAACAGCCGCCAGTTCCTGAATACGGACAATCCAGCTCTTTCCGTCTATCCGGACCCTCGGCGTCAAACCGGGAAAGACAGTATATGCACCCTCTTCCCGCAAAGGCGCCACGATCCTGGACGCATCAATGCCAATCAAGCCGGTCTGAAGATCGACGACAAGAATGCCGCTTTGCATACGAAACACATCGAACTGAGCCATCAGAACACCCGTCAGAACGTGCGGTATCCGGCAAGCGGCAAGCCGTTTTCCTCGACTTCCCGGGCGTACGCTTCAAGCGCCTCCCGGTTTTCCTCGCGCCAAACCCGGTTCCGTTCAAGCCGTATGGCATCCGAAATGGCTGCTTCCGCCAGACGGGACATGTTGAGACCGAGGGCTCTCGCCTCCGCGGTCACACCGCTGTCGAGCGTGAGGTTCACTTTTACGCGTCCCATGGCAGGCGTCCTTACTATCCGTATAACTAAGGAGTATACTACATATGCCTGATGATCTCAAATCCCAAAAGAGCTCCGGCCCGGAAACCGCTGTTCCTGAGGGAGCTGCCGCCTCGGGGTCATTGGAGCGGCTGGCCGAAACTGCCCGCGGCTATGCCAGCCAGGCAACGGCCGAAAACACCAGAAAGGCTTATGCCAGGGACTGGGCTCATTATTCCAGCTGGTGCCGGCGCCGCGGTGCGGACCAGTTCACGCCGGATCCGCAGCTGATCGGCCTCTACATCACCGAATGCGCCGCGCCTCAGAACGGCTCCCCTGCCCTCTCCGTTCCGACCATAGAACGGCGCCTGGCGGGTTTGTCCTGGAACTATCAGCAGCGCGGCCAGAGCCTCGACCGCAAGGACCGGCACATTGCCAGCGTGCTGGCCGGAATCCGCCGCAAGCATGGGCGGCCTCCGGTTCAGAAAGAACCGGTCTCACCGGACGAATTGCTGGCAATGGCCGCCTGCTTCTCCTTCGATCTGCGCGGCATGCGCGATCGCGCGATCCTGCTGATCGGCTATTCAGGCGGCCTGCGCCGCTCTGAAATTGTTGGCCTGGACGCCGGCCGCGGCGATACTGATGACGGCAAGGGCTGGGTTGAAATTGAGGATGGCGGTGCTGTCATTGTTCAAAGGACCAAAACCGGCTGGAAGGAAGCTGAGATTGCCCGCGGCTCATCCGAACAGACCTGTCCTGTGCACGCTCTCGAACAATGGCTCCACTATGCCAAAATCGATCATGGGCCGGTATTCCGCCGTGTCGCCCGGGACAACAGCAAGGTCCTGGCAGACCGTCTTTCAGACAAGCATGTTGCCCGGCTGATCAAACGGACCATGCTTGAGGCCGGCCTTCGGCCCGATCTTCCGGATACAGAACGGCTGAAGCTGTTTTCCGGCCATTCCCTGCGGTCCGGGCTTGCTTCTTATGCCGATGCTGATGAACGATTTGTGCAGAAACAGCTCGGACACGCATCCCCGCAAATGACCAGGCGCTACCAGCGCCGCAGAGACCGCTTCCGGGTGAACCTGACTAAAGCCGCAGGTCTGTAACGAGTCCGTTGCATTAATCATCGAGATGTCGGAGACATCGTTGCCCCAAGCTGAGGAATGAGCGACGTCCCCGCGCAATCCGTTCAAGCGGCACCGGTTTCCGCGCGAGGTCATCCTGCTTGCGATGCGTTGGTACTGCCGCTACCCGCTTTCGTGCCGGGAGGTACGAGATATGCTTGCCGAGCGGGGCGTTGATGCCTTGACGGTTCACCGCTGGGTGCGAAAGTTTGGTCCCGAAATCAGGAAGCGGGCCCAAGTCCGGCACAGCTTCTGGCGCGGGTGGCAATGGCATGCCAATGAGACATACCTTCGTGTGGACGGGTGCTGGCGTTACCTTTGGAGGGCCGTGGATCAGTTTAGTCAGCTGATCGATTTCAGCCTGACGACGCGGCGGGATGCTAGGGTCAGGTTTCATAACCAATAGATGACGATAGCTGCGAGAGCGATGGCCGAGAGGAATACCTTGGGACAGCGGTCATAGCGTTTTGCGACGCGCCTACAGTCCTTGAGCCTGCCGAACATAATCTCGATCCGGTTTCGCCGCTTGTACCGGCGCTTGTCATATTTGACCGGGGTTTTGCACTGCTTCCGGTCGGGGATGCAGGCGCGTATCCCTTTATCTTGCAACGCTTCTCGGAACCAGTCAGCGTCATAGCCGCGATCTCCGAGCAGCCATTTGACGTTTGGCAGACCGCAAAGCAACGCCCGCGTGCCGATGTAGTCGCTCACCTGACCGGCGGTAACGAACAGGTCGAGCGGCGCCCCTGGCTGTCGCAGATGGCGTGCAGTTTGGTGTTCATACCACCCTTGGTTCGACCGATCAGGCGGCCACGCCCCCTTTTTCGCGGCCATGCTGGTCGCTGTGCGGTGGGCTTTGAGATAGGTAGCGTCAATCATCAAGGTCTGTTCTTCGCCGTGCCCGGCGGCCAGATCCGCCATCATCCGCGCGAAGATGCCTTTCTCGCTCCAGCGCTTCCAGCGCCTGTAGAGAGTCTTGTGCGGTCCATAGGCTGCAGGGGCATTGCGCCACCTAAACCCATTGCGGTTGATGAAGGTAAACCCGCTCAAAACCCGCTTGTCATCGACCCGAGGCTTACCATGCGACTTCGGAAAGAAGGGTTTAAGACGCGCCATCTGCGCATTGGTCAGCCTGAAGAGCTCAGACCTTTCAACGCTCCGTTTCCGGAACCGTGAATCACGCGTAGCAGCGGAAATCAATGTATCCTGATCCTAAGGCAGCTAGAGCATTTCTGTGCCAAGCGCGAGACACCGTGCGGTGTTATCAGCCGCTTAGACTCGTCACGGACAAGGCGCACAGCGATGCAAAGATGATAACGAGGTCGTCTTTATTGTCAAACGGTTCCAGGAGGCCGCGCGATAGGCAAGCAAAGCCAAAGTCAAACACAGCTCTCCGCCATTAAAGTTATGGATCCCCATGGGATCATACCGCTAGGTAAAAGAGCCGCTTTCAAGCGACCTGAATGCTTCAACGTGAGTGTGTAGATCTCAACTGAACTTACGTCGTACAGCCTTTCTGGTTTACCCGGGTAAACCCTTTGTGGCTTACCCTTCTTGAGACAGAGTGTTTTAGCGCTTCTTGGTTCCTACGCTTCGAAGCGACAAAATCTGAAAGCCGAGGAATGAACGCCGTATGACTAGATTGCGGAACGCATCAATCTGCCTTGTTAAGGTGTTACTAGCCTGGATGACAACCGAGCTGAACAGGTCTGAGCTAGTGTTTTCGAAGAATGCCTTCTCAATCAATTTTGCAAGCAATGCAAACGGAGTGTTTTGATGGTTTACCCGGGTAAACCATCAAGGGATGAACAGTTGCTTACTTTCTTGGTAAGGTTCTGGATCAGCCGAACTGGATCGAAGCGGCCAGTTGCAGAACCGTTTGTAAGGCTTCGCAGATAGGCACCGGGAGACCGAATATTCTTGTGCATTTGTGTCATAGCTAAAAGAGTCAAAGTCAAACCTCCCTTCCCCATTTCCCGCTCGGCGCTGTCCAAAACGTTTCGGCTCACTCCGAGCATTGGTGCGAGAAATCGCGACAACTGATGCAAGTCTACCCAATTCCGAACTGGTGACTGTGCGAAACTTAAAGCCTCAGGACAGGCTGCTAAGACGTCAGCCATAGTGAGCGAAGGTGCTTCCTTGTGGGCTGTCTTTGTCTTTTTTACTTCGCTGAATGCTTCAAGTACGATCTTGGTCTCTTCAGATTCAATTTTTTTCTGTATTGACCTCTGATGGTGGCGGACATTTTGACCGTCATCGGAGGACAAAACTTCAGCCTCAAGCAGTGTTTCGCTGCCAGACACGGTCTCGACGCAGGGTGGGGGAGGGGTTTCAGAGGGTGTGAATCGCCCAATGAGGGCTTCCAGTTCTGTACGGTTTAGGCGGCGGCGAAGTGCGAGTCGGATGATGTTGTCTTCTTCCGAGCCAATGGGCCACTGTCGCCGCAGCGTGGAAAGGTGGTCGCGCAGCAGGCGGATGCGGATGGCCTCTTCTTCGGCCTCTGCCGCAAGTGCTGCGATCTCCCTAGCACGTTCTAGAAGCGGACCCAGATCAAAGCCATAGGCCTGCAAAATGCTGCCGTCACGGGCGCGGTGCACATAGCGTTTGCCGTTGGGGGATTGAGTTCGGCGCAGAAGGCCGACCTCGAGCAACCGGGCAATCTGGCGCCGCATTGTGCGCTCTCCCATGCAATTGGCTCGCTCGCAAAGCTTTTCGTTCGAGGCAAACACCACCCAGGTGCCGGTTGCCCCGCGCTCGCGGACGAAAGAGACCAGCGCTTGCAGCAGGCTGAAATGCCGGTCCTTGAGGCTGAAGGTGTCCTTGGCTGCTTTGAGATTGGTGATCACGTCCCAAAACATTTGCCGTGGATCGCCGCCGTCCGGGCAGGAGAGATCGGCCGGGGAAGGGACCCCGGTTGCCGGAATAAGCTGTTTGAGTGCCATCTGCTCTTCACGAGGGACCAGGAAGCCACACCTTATCCTTCTTGTGCCCCGCCTAACGGCAATTTTTGGCACAAGTTACCCGTCAACCGGATGGGTTGTTGTTGACAGTTCAGAAGAGAGCGGGGTACATCTTAGGTGCAAACATAGATGGGGCTCTCTGGGATTACGGTCTTGGGGAGCTTCTCTTTTTTGGTCTCCTGTATTGTGCCTCCTTGCTGGTGTTGCCTGGTATGCCTCGGGCGCCCTTTTCAGGACGCCTGTTCCTCTTGCCACTGCGTATGCAGGCGCAGGAGGGCTTCTTCTCCGTGCCGGTCAAGCCATTCAGAGAATTCCTGTTGTTTCGGGTGTGTCCGCAGAATGGTGCGTCCTCCGGTCGTAAGAACCTCCCCAATCTTGGCGCCGCCTTCCGGTGCGCGCACGGCCCGTGCCGGTTTCGGGGTAAGGGCTTCCGGTTTCCTTGGCGCCAGTTGCGCCTCCACTCTCCGGGCAAAAGCGTCGAACCGCTTGGCCGACTCCAGCTTAGCATCTGCCTCTGTCACTGGCACAGTGGCCGGGTCGATTTCATGCTCCAGTACTTTCTCCGCCAGCGCGTGCCAACGTTTCCAGCCAACACCTGGTGCTTCGCCAATCCACTCGATCACATTGCGCGGGATCGAGTGGCGCACCTTGCGCATATGGGACAGGTGGCTCTTGCTTACCGCTAGCGCTTCGCGGATCACCGCGGGGGCGTATCCGGCTTCTTCCAAGTCACCCGCAAACACGGCCTTTTCGATGAAAGAAGGATCCTTGCGGTGGTTATTCTCCTGGCCTTGCGCAAGGATCGCTTCCTCATCTGACAGGGTGCGCACTAGTGCTTTGACCGGGATACCCAGCTGCTTGATCGCGGCGAGGCGACGGCGGCCATAGACGACCTGGTAGCGCCCGCTCAGCCGCGGATGCGGCCTGAGCAGGATCGGCACTTGCTGGCCGTGCTGGTCGATGCTTTGCTTCAGCTCCTCTAGATCGTTACCGTCCAGCTGGAACCGGTCGCGCATGCCGGTATCCTCGATCTGCTCCGGATCGATTTCCTGCACGCTGCGCTGCGCGGTTGATCGGATGTCATTTTCCAAGGCTGCTACGGGACCGCGGCGGAAGGCTTGGGGAATGGGCGCCTCGCGGGCGGCTTCGACAGGATCGCGTTCAGCCGGGGCGGCCGCTTCCTCAGCCTCGGCACCGAATTCAGCCATCAGCCCCTCAAAGACGTTTTTGCGCGCCATCAGCTTCTCCCCCAGGCCGCCTGCACAGCGGTTTCGAATTCATCCGCCACGTGGTTTACTGATTCCATCGCTCGCTCCAGCGTGGCGCGGTTCATTTCGGCTCTATTAGCTTCGTAGAGTGTCTTTTGTGACAGGCCCGCATCGGAAACTGCAGTGGACTTCAGGAACGGTTCGGTCATCAGCCGCTGCCCGAAATGCATCCGGAGGAACGATGCCATCTGCGATTGCGGCATGTCCGAAGGTTCATAGCGGCACAGGAGATAACGCTGGAAATCATAGTCCAGCCGCTGATCGTTGCGCTGTACCACTTTTAGAAGTGAGGTGGCCATTGTGAGATACTGGCTGAGGCTGGCCACGTCGATCATATTCGGGATCACGGTGATCAAAAGGCCGGTGGCGGCCACTAGCGCCGACATGGTGAGAAAGCCCAGCTGCGGCGGACAGTCGATGAACACCACGTCATAGCGGTCCTCAACCTGGTCGATCGCCGCCTTCAGCCGAAGGTAGAAGGGCGGCTGTATACCCTTACGGATCGCATGTGGGGTCTCTGTCTCGTATTCCGACAGGATCAGCCCGCCAGGCGCCAGGTCGAGGTTCTGGAAGTAGGTCTTTCGGACCACATCTTCCATCGGGGCCGGATCCTGGTACCGCACGGCGTCATAGATTGTGCCGGAATCTGTCAGATCGAGTTCGGGGTGCAGACCCAGCATGGTGGTAAGCGACGCCTGCGGGTCCATGTCAACTGCCAGCACCCTATACCCCTTGAGCGCGAAACGCTGCGCAAGATGAACGGCGCTGGTTGTCTTGGCCGAGCCGCCTTTGAAGGTCGAAACCGCGATCACCTGTAAATGGTCGGTGCCTACCCGGCCGGGCAGGAACTGCAGTGGGTCCTTTGCTGCCCGCGCCATCGCTAGGCGGATGTCCTGAATGTTTTTGCCGGTATAGAGCCTGTGCCCGCGCCCGTCGGTATTCACATCGGGAATCTTGCCGTCGAAATGCAACTTACGCAGATGCGACTGGCTCAGCCCGAGCAGCGTGGCCACTTCACCCGAAGTGAACGGCCTAAGCTCTTTCTTCGCTTCCGGAGCGAAGACGTTGCGCATATGCTTGTCCAAGGACTGGCGCAGCCGAGCTTCATCCTTAAGCAGATCGTCAAAGACATCTGCCCCTGGCGGCATCCCGATAGCGGGTTCGATTTGTGCCGTCATTCACTGCTCCTTGTCCGGCCGTCTTTATCGCGGCTCTTCCGTAACGCCAAACGGCCGCTAAGCAGCTTTGCGCGTTACGGTTTCTGTGATGCCACCAAACACCCGCTCCTTGCAAGAGATTTCCACGTAGTGATGATTGTAGTCATGTAAGCGTCTACCGCTATATCTAGAATTCTTGCACAGCTGAGTATTGTTAATATGTTGAAAAATATTAGCTTTATAACCTCTTCAGGCGGGGTGAAGGCTGACTCCACTTGAAAACTGACGAGGACGGTATAGCGGGGCACAGCGTTGGCGCGGGCCGCTTGCCTAGAAAACACTCCTTGAGCGATTCTCCTGGAGACTGCAGTAAGGGCCATAAGCTACCGCTATTAAACGCATCCTGGATGAACGCTTCCATAACGCATTCAAACCACATGGTCGCACCTAAGAGCTTCCACCGCTTTCCGACTACATCACCATTTTTTAATCTAAGCGCCTTTGGCTGGCCGCTACTAGTCGCTCTAGGATGCCCGTACATGAGTTCATCTCAATCAACCACTGGCAGGGCAAACAGAGCGAAACTTGACGAAAAAAAGATAACGGTCTGACCAGTAGAACACTGAACTATCTGAAACGAGAGCCGGACTGGGCGTTTTTTTCACTGGCCACCTGAGAAATACAGCGGACTAGCAGTAGCCGCGGAAGCAGTTGGCGTTCTTAGGTCTTATCGTCCAGGTTCAACCAATATCGCGTATAACGACGTTCGCCAGTCCGGTTGAGCGCACCCTTTTCAACGAGATCCTGCAGATCCCGGGTTGCTGTTGCCCGCGATGTACCGGTGATCTTGAGGTAATTCTCAGCACTCAGCCCGCCTTTGAAACCTTCAGGGCCTTCTCTGAACATCCGCGCAATTGCCTTGGCTTGCCGGTCGTTCAAATGGTCCCGGAGCCTGTCATAGAAGCGTGCCTTACCGATGAAGAAACCGACCCGGTCAAGTGTGACCTGCTGAGCCTTCAGCACGATCTCAGCGAACCAGACAAGCCAGGCTGTCACATCAAGCGTTTTTTGGTGCACTTCGAGCTGGTCGTAATAGGCTCTCCTTTCCCTTTCTATGGTGAAGGCAAGGGCAATGAGGCTTGGTTGACCGAGGTTCTGCGCCAAAGATTTTTCGGCCAGGGCGCGGCCCAAACGGCCGTTCCCGTCTTCGAAGGGGTGAATGCTCTCGAAGTAAAGATGGCTCAGCCCGGCCCGGGTCAGGGCAGGGAGCGGCTCAGGAGCGTCCGGCCCGGTGGTATTGAACCAGCCAACATAGCGCTCCATCTCGCGCAGGACCTGACCCGAGGGCGGAGCTTCGAAGTGTATTGTAGGCCGGTCAAGGCGGCCGGAGACGATTTGCATTGCTTCCGCGTGCCGCCTGTAGCCGCCGATGGCTTCAAGACGGCGGTCATGGGACAGGAGCATATGGTGCCAGCGAAACAGCGTTTCGTGAGAAAGCGGGCCTGCAAAGCTGGAATAGACATCCACCATCATCTCGGCGACACCTTGCTCTCGCGGCTTTGCCGGGTAGCTGTCAGGCGCCAGCCCCAGATGGCGGCGCAGCGAAGACTGAACGCTGAGCCGGTCCAGGATTTCACCTTCGATGGCACTGGTTTGCATTGCCTCATCGCTGAGTAGCTCGATGCGGATCTGCTCGCGTTCAGAGTGGCTGACTTGATGCACGGCTCCGAGAATCTCGCCGGAAGACAGCAGAAATTGCCGTTCTAGTGACTCGAGAGCTGAGGTGTCATATCGAAAACCCGGCCACCCGGGCATTTTCCAGTTCCATGGCATGAGGTATAGCAATCTCTTCTATAGCTCAAATATCGTCACATTTTGACCTATAGAGGTCAATGCTATCGATCAACAGCTATCCAGCTGGACTCGGTGCTATATGGACGCGGATGCACGACTTGTCATTCTCAAGTTAGGGGAATTCACTTTCGAATAGGGCCTTGGCTTAAGCTTGAGGCAGCGCCCGAAAAAGACTGCACTCAATTGGCATGCTAGCGGGTCAGTGCACTCACCGAACTTCTGGCCGCTACGGGCCCATTGCCATTTTGCCCGGCCGGAGAGATAGCGCGTAACGTAAGACCGTTAGGCAAAACACTCAAAATCATCGTCATTGCCGCCACGCTGTAAGCTGGTGTCTCGGAACTTGGGAAGAATACTGCTGCTAGCGCGCCTTGCTCTGCCATTGCAGGAAGGCATTGAACAGCTGCTGCTGGGTGCTGATGCCCAGTTTGGCATAGGCGTTCTTGCGGTGGGTCTTGACCGTCGGCAGGGCAATCCCGAGGGTCAGGCTGATCGACAGGCTGGAATGGCCCTTGAGGATCATCTGCACGATCTCCGCCTCCCGCGGGGAGAGGGTGCTGCGGGCAAAGTCCTGCAGCGTCCGCTCAGGTTTAGCTGCGCTGAGGTCCGGGGCCTGCCGGGACCAGAGCCGGGCGAAAGCTGCCCCGAACAGCGGCAGGAAGGGGCGCAGCCGGTCCAGCAGATCATCAGGAAAACCGCCGTCTGCCGCAGGACGGGCAAAGCTGACCTCGCCCATGGCACCATCCGGCAGTTCTGTCAGCAGGGTGAGTTCCACCAGCCCCGCGGGCCAGCCGGGGGTTCGGTAGCCGATTTCCTCGGCGTCCTCGACCAGAATGTCCGGGGTCTCCGGCGCTGGGTTCCAATTGTCGGGCGCAAGATCCGCCATCCGGTAGAGCCCCGGCTGCAGCCCGTCGAGCAGCGCGTTATAGACCGGGTTCAGCAGGTAGGTGCTGTTCACATAGAGCTGCACCGCGTCCTTGGCGGCGCCTTGCGGGTAGCTGTCATCCAGGTAGTGCGGGCGCTGGCCAGGGCGGTTCACCACGCAGAAGGCGGCGGTGAAAGGCAGAAGCGGGCGGGCGGCGGCGATCAGCCCGGCCGCGCCGCGCTGGCCGCTGATGATGCTGGCCAGCGCGCTGTTCGCAGCCGCAATGTCAGTGCCTTGAAATTCCACGTTATCCTCCCGGTCTGCCTGCCATATCACGCGGCGGGGTGGCATGCATCATCCTTGGGGATGATGGCGGCAGGGCAGGGGGGCCGCTACCCTTCGGGCAAAGAAGGAATTTGCCGATGACGAAAACCCCGATTGTGTTGGATGCCAAAGCCGTGGCGCAGCTGCTGCCGCAAGTCGATGTGCTGCAGGAAATGCGGGCGCTGTTTGCAGACCTGGGCCACGGTCAGGCGGTGCAGCCTGCGCAGACATTGACGCAGTTTCCGGAAGGGCAGGGGGATTTCATCACCTATCTGGGGGCTGCTGCAGGGGCGGGCACCTTTGGCGCCAAGCTGTCACCTTATCTGCCGCGCGAGGGCAGGCCGGTGATTGCCGCCTGGACCGTGCTGATGTCGATGGAGACGGGCCAGCCGCTGATGCTGTGCGACTCCGGCCGTTTGACCACCGAACGCACCGCGGCCACCACGGCGCTGGCGGTGGATCTGCTGGCAGGCGATGGGGCTGCGCGGGTGGCTGTGATCGGCTCCGGCGCGGTGGCGCAGGCGCATTGGCGGCATGTGCAGGGTCTGCGCGATTGGCAGGAGGTGCGGGTCTATTCGCCCGGCCTGGGTATGGATGCGGGCAAGCAGGCCGCTTGGCGCGGGATCTGCCCGAAGGCAGAGTTTGCCGCCAGTGCGGAAGAGGCCGCGCGGGGGGCGGATGTGGTGATGCTCTGCACTTCTTCGGGGACACCGGTTCTGGATGCGGCGGCGGTTGCGCCGGGGGTTCTGGTCACCTCGATCAGCACCAATGCGGCTGAGGCGCATGAGATTACGCCTGCCTTCCTGGCCTCGGCGCAGGTCTATTGCGACTACCGCGAGACCACGCCGGCAAGCGCCGGGGAGATGGTGCTGGCCGCGCGGGATCATGGCTGGAGCGCGGATCAGCTTCGGGGTGATTTGGCGGAGCTTGCTGCCGGAACCTGCGAGGGGCCTGAAGCCGGACGACCGGTGTTCTTCCGCTCCATCGGACTGGGGCTGGAAGACATCGCCGTCGCCTATGCCATCTACCGCGCCGCAACCGCTTGAGGAACAGGAGAGAGACCCATGCATATAGACCCTTTTGGCGTCGAAATCTGGATGAACGAGTGGGAGACCAAATGCGAATGGAATCTCGCAGAGACCTGTGTTGAGAGCCTGACCATAGAAGAGCTGCTGCAGCTGGCGGGTAAAAACTCTGCTGATCTGTCCGAGCTACTTGCGATGAAGATGACCTATGGCGCGATCGAAGGCTCGGACCGGCTGCGTAATGCCATTGCGGCTCTGTATAAAGGGCAAAGCCCGGAAAATGTGATCGTCACCCATGGCACCATCGGCGCCAACATGCTGGTGCACAAAGCGCTGGTCGAGCGCGGTGACCGCGTGGTGGCGGTGGTGCCGACCTATCAGCAGCATTACTCGATCCCGGCCAGCATTGGTGCGGATGTGCATCAGCTGCGCTTGCGCGGGGAGAACGGGTTCCTGCCGGATCTGGACGAGCTGCGGGCACTGGTGACGCGGGAGACGAAGCTGATTGCCATCAACAACCCCAACAACCCGACCGGCGCGCTGATGGACCGGGCGATGCTGGAGGAGATTGCCGCCATTGCCAGCGAGGCGGGGGCCTGGATCCTGTGCGACGAGGTCTACCGGGGTACTGATCAGGACGGGGACGGGATGACCGCCTCGATCGCGGATACCTATGAGAAGGGAATTTCCACCGCCGGCATGTCGAAGGCCTATTCACTGGCCGGGTTGCGGCTGGGCTGGATCGCCGGGCCGAGGGAGGTGATTGAGGCGGTGGCCATTCACCGCGATTACGACACCATCTCGGTGGGCATGATCGACGATCACTTTGCCGCGCTGGCGCTGGAAAACCGCGAACAGGTGCTGGCGCGCAGCCAGCGGATCACCCGCGGCAATCTGGAGATCCTGTCCGACTGGGTGGATCTGGAGCCGAAGATCTCCTGGGTGAAGCCGCGATCCGGCACCACCGCGCTGCTGAAGTTCGATCTTCCAATGAGCTCGCGGGAGTTCTGCGTGGCACTGCTGAAGGAGACAGGGGTGATGTTCACGCCGGGTTCGGCCCTGGGCATGGAGGGCTATGTGCGCATCGGCTATGCCAATGGGCCGGAAGTCCTGAAGCAGGGGCTGGGCCTTGTATCTGACTTTTTGGCAGCACAGGGATAGCTGCGCTCTGATTAGGCGTGGCTTTTAGCGTCTCAAAGTATCGAAACTAGAGAAATGAGGTTCGGCTTCGCGACGCTGGTGGGAGCCATCCCCCCCCTGGCTACGTCTCGCATTTTCATTCTTTTGCGATGCTGCACGATACACCAAGGACCGCTATGACGGGCTCCAAGAGCGAAGGCATGGTGCCCTTCGGGGCACTCAGATTTCTACTCTACCGGAGTGTTCTGTGTCTCCGCGTTTAGGCCCGGCGGATGAGACGATGCGTCCGAAGCCCGGATCCCCGGCCTTTGGTGGTGTGTTCCGGGGGAGGCGGCCATGGGTTCAAGTCCAAATTAGATGTGTCCGATAATTGACATTTATTGGACATAAACGGGATCCCCAAAATGCCGCGGTTTCTACTGTACACTGTGACGAAAAGCGCCGTGCCCGCATAACTTCGTGGTATGACATGTGCCCGTTCAACGTTTGGCGACGGCCTTGATCTAGTACTCCGGATGCTGCCCTGGGTCACTGCAGGCGGCCGAGGCCTGCGCGGTGCCGTGCATCTGCTGCGCCCCGGGGATCAGTCAGGGCCGGCGGGGGAGATCTACGCTGCGTTGCGCCTGGTCCGTCCCAATACTTGCGGTGCAGGATGTTGGTTATTGGCTGGGCGCTGCGGTTGAACGGGCGGCACGCCTGAAGGCTGCTGCGCCGAAGCCGCAGGCCAGAGGGCGCGAGAGGCTCCGAAAATTCCCTGAGCAGGGCTGCCGTTCTGCCTGCGATGCTGCCGTTGCCGGATAGCGCGGCACGCCGGTTTTGCGGCTGTCTGGTCGAGCTTGGCGTGGGTGTTGGGGCAGGGCGCTCGTGACCGCCATACGATCGAGGATCTGGCGGCGGATCTGGACGGGCGCGCTTTTGAAGTGGTGACGGCTAGACAAGGATGGATACTGCGTGCCAGGTCTGCCTATGCACCGGTGATCCGGGCTGCGGCCTATCCCGGAGAACAGGTGCTGGACCTAAACGAGTTCGATGTCGCGGCGCCGACGGCCACCGCCTATCACTAGAATCCTTAGTCAGAACACCATGACAACAACCAATCCCGGAATTGGCGCGCGGCAGGGCGTAGAGACGTGTGGTCGCGGCTGATCAGGAAAAAGTGCTCCGGGCCGCGGATCGGCGGGTGCCCCAGGCACGGGACTAGCCCGGCGGCTTGCATAGCCCTGTCACTCGCAGGCGCACGTGCAATGGCAATTGCATTGCCACCTTGCGCCATGCCTATCGCTGTAGAGGTGTCGTCGGTGTACACGAACTTTGGCGCTTCGGGATGCAGCTTGTAGTGATCAAACAGGAAATTCCAGCCCGCGCGCTCAGGCGCGACCTCTATCAGGCGAAACTTCAGCAGATCCGCGGGCGATTTGATGTCCTGGACGATCTCCGGACGGGCAACCGGGTAGAGGCTCTCGCCTACTAGAACATCGCTGTCTAGCCCGGCCGTTTTCTGTCGGCCAAATACGATCTCCAAATCGTTGAAATAAGGCGAATTATCCAGCCGTCGGAAACCGGTGTTCAATGTCACAGCCACGTTTTCATGCTCTTCTAGAAACTCGGGCAATTTTGAGGCCAGAAGCCCCTGCGCAAAGATCTGCACCGACTGGATGAAAACCTGCTGAGTGGGGCTCTGACCGAACAACCCCCGGGTGGCGTTCTCAACCGATTGCAACGCCTGCTGGACCAGCGGAAGATAGGCGACACCGGCATCCGTCAACACGACGGATCGCGCATGCCTTTCGAACAGAGACCGGCCTAGCCGTTCCTCCAGCGCTTTGATCTGCTGGCTTACCGAAGGGGTGGTCATATTCAATTCCTGCGCGGCGCGCGTAAAGCTTTCGTTGCGGGCTGCGGCTTCGAAGACGCGCAGCCAATTGAGGGAGGGGAGGGCAATAGGCATCCTCAAAGGTTAGGTGTTTCCTAACCTCAGTGTCCAGAAAAAGGCGTACTTGTAAGGCGAAACAACGCGCTATCCCGTCAGCGGCGGCTGAGGTTAAGGGATTTCAACTCATTCCTTGAATTACGGGCATGTCTCTCGCGACGGACCCGTCTAGCCGTATCCGGTTTTCGGACTCGATGCTGCCAATACGAATGGGCGGTGAATGCAAGCAGAATGGGAAGCGTGCGATGAAGAACATTTATACTTTTGGCCGACAGATGGCCAAACGCAACTTTACGGTAAAAGACCTTCAGGATCTGAAACACTCGGACGGTCCTGCCCTGACGATGTGCAACCCGGGCAACGCGGCCGAAATTCAGGCCTGCGTCGAGGCTGGTATCGACACACTGACTATTCGTGATGACCAGATCGAAATGGCACGCGAAATCGCGCCGCATCATTTCGCGATAAGCGGCATGAACTATTGGGGCGAATTCGTCACCAAGGATGATTTTCTGCGGCACGCCATCAGCTGTATGGAACGGGGCGCCGACGCCTATTATTGCAGCAGATCGTATGCTGTGATCGAAACCCTTGCGCGAGAGGGCATTCCGGTCCAGGCACATCTGGGCCTGGTGCCATCGCTCAGCCATTGGGCGGGGGGCCTACGTGCCTTGGGCCGCACCGCGGATGAGGCCATGAAGATCTATGAGGACTTCAAGCGCTGCGAGAACGCGGGCGCCTTTGCCTGCGAGATCGAATGTGTGGCCGATGAGACGCTGCAACTGCTTAACAAGCGCACGTCCATTGTCACCGTTTCGCTGGGCTCGGGCAGATCCGGCGATATCGTTTCGCTGTTCATGGCGGATATCTGCGGCGAGGCGGATATCAAGCCAAAACACGCCCATGCCTTTGGCGATCTCTCTCCGATCCATAAGCAGCTTTATGATGCTCGGGTCAAAGCCCTGTCTGCCTTCCAGAGCGAGGTCAGCACTGGCTCGTTCCCTTATGCCGAACAGACGATCCGCATAAAGGACGGAGAGCTGGAGAAGCTGGAAGAGGCGCTGGATAAGCTCTGATCCGGCCCGGCGCACGCCTTTGGGCGTTCTCAACCAACACAGATTTCTTTCGGCCTCCCTTTGGGATGGGGGGCACGTGATAGCAATGGAGGACAAGATGTTATCGCAAGAACAGATCAATACTTATGAAGAAGACGGCGTTGTGGTGCTGCGCGACGTATTTTCGCCCGATTGGCTTGATGTCGTGCGCAAGTCGATTGACTATGGCCGCGCCAATCCGGGGCCGATGTATCTGGATTATTCCAAGGATACAAAGCCAGGTACCTATTGCGCCGATATGTGGATCTGGCGCGAGAATGAGTACATGAAGGATTTCATTTTCAACTCTCCCGCGGCCAGGATGGCCGGCGAGGCGATGCAGGTAGAGTCCATTGCGCTGATCACCGACAACTGGATGGTGCGCGAAGCAGGCGCTGTGAACCGCGCTCCCTGGCATCAGGACAATCCGTATTTCGACGTCAGCGGCAAATGGTGCGTGCTGTGGATGGGACTGGAACCCGTTGGCAAGGGTGGCGGCGTCGTGTTTCTGAAAGGCTCGCATAAATGGGGGCGAAAGTTCATGCCGCTGAGCTTTGCTGGGGCAGGTCAGAAGGCACCGACTGTGGAGGGGTATGAGCCGACGCCCGATTTCACAGCGGATCTGGATCAACATGAAGTGCTGGAGTTCGAGCTGGCCCCAGGTGACTGCATGATCTTCGATTCACGCACTTTGCATGGCGCTCCCAATCCGGTGCCGCCAGCTGAAACGGTCAACCGCCTGACCATGCGGTTCGCACAGGGCGACGCACTTTACGAAAAGCGCGGGGTCTGGACGGATGAGCAGACCAAGTATTGGGACGCGCATGGAATGAAAGAGGGTAATCGCCTCGTAGAAGGCAGCCTGCTGCCCCTTCTCTGGCAGCGTGACTACAACTGATATTACTATAGCCCCCGGCCAAATGTACTTGGCCGGGAAAACTTGCCGGGTGGCTTCGATTGGATAACACCTTTTGAAAACTGCGGAATCTACCTCGAAGATCGGCGCGTCTGTATTTGTCACGGCACGAGCCATCAGTTGCGCCGGTGACTGCCGGCTGTTCAGCCCTGATGGCCGGAGGCGCCGCGTGTTTTGCAGCTGCTCACAACTTGGAAAGCCCTTGTTTAAGATGCTCCGCGAAGCCCGAAGTTTCCATATGCTTCCGCAGGCGCTGGTTATATCCTCCGGGCGTGTTCAGGGCCTGGATCAGATGCTGGCAATCCGAAGTGGCTTGCAGGCTAGAGCCGACTAGAACACGCAGAAACGCTTCGCCCTGCTCGGCATTTTCAATATTCTCTCCCAGCCATTCCCCGGCCTGCTGCACCATGACAGTTGCCGGTGAAAGTACCGCTTGCGCGGCAAGATAGGAGGCGAGCTCCCCTTCATCCTTTATTTGAAAGATAGAATTGCGTGCCCCAAAAAGCTCATTGGTGATTGCAGCATCGCCCAGGACCAAGATTGGAGATCCTCCGGTGGCAATGCCTGGGAAAGGGATCATATTAGCCACGGCCTCCGCCGGCGCCACCATTTCCGTCAGCTCTTTGAGCGTCGGACCGGACATGAGTGATACGATCTTTTGGTCTGACCTGAATGTCAGGGAAGATAGAGCGGACCTTGCTTGGTCAGCCATTAGGCCCAGGAAAATGATGTCACTCGCATCAAGGACCTTTTGATTGTCGGCGACGGTCACATTTTCAAATTTTCCAGCTAGCCGGGAGGAGTGCGCTTCTCCGCGGTGGGAAACAGTGATTTGGTGACCGTCCTCAGCCATCCCATCGACAACAGCGGCAGCTATGGTGCCTGTTCCAACAATTCCAATCCTCATAGCAGCACGCATTCTCCTCCAGTTTGTTGCGTTGATAAAAAATGTTAGAACTCAACGTTCTAAGCGTTTGCTAGCTCCCTGCGGAAGCGGCCGCAAATATCGCCGTACGGTCGGCAGGAATTCTAGTGAGGCGTGCCGCTGGCGCAGAGGGAGCATCATACCCGTCCCGCGCATTCTCTCGTTCCTGTTCCTTAGTCAAAGCAAAGGCCGGCTAAGTGAGGCAAAGCCAGAAGAATTGATCGGCTCATGGCTTGAAGAGCTCTTTCGATTGCGACCTCGGCCAAATGAGCCTAGTGGCTTCGGCTTTCGGTATCTGCCAGCAAGTGTTTCTTGATCAACTGGTAGCCATACCCAATTTGAATTCTTTGAATGTGCCCGATTGCAGCTATGTCTTCGCGCTCCAGAGCGATCAAAAGGTCTGAAGTCTCTTCGACCAGCGCCTCATAGACTGCAGGCCCAGCTGTTTTCTCCATGCGGTGCCAAACACTGGAGGCTTGAAAATATGCCTGGCTCCAGAACTCACGAAGTATCGTATTGCCGATCAAAGAGGCGATCAGGGTTTGCAGCCTCTGATTCAGCGACACGAACTTCAGCGAATCGGCCTGTTCATTCAGCTCGATTGCGCTTTGGTGAATCGAGCGCGCCTCCTCATAGTGGTGGCGCTCAATAACTGCAGGTGACAGCTTTCCAATCAGCGTGGCCAGCTCCATCCTCATCTCATAAAGATGGTGGATCCGCTTGTCGGAAAGCTTAATGACAACTGTTCCGACCCCATTGCGCGTTTCAACCAATCCAAGATGGCCGATACGCGCAATTGCGTCCCGGACCGGCGTCCTGCTGACCCCAAACTCCTTTGCTAGCACTGCTTCCTTCAGTTGATCGCCTGGCTGGTAGTGGGCGAAGCAGATACGTTGAAGGATCTGATGTTGAATCTGATCAACGGTCGTTTTGGGTTGTGATTCGACATTCGGTTCAGCGATAGCCAAGGTTTTTTGCCTTCCATTTTGCCGGGTCTCTTAGTGGTTTCGTTTCAATGCTCTCTCAAGAGGCGCCCGTATCCGAGGATACTATCTTCGATCCCTGCTTGTCTAAGTACATCCCAAGCCATGGCCTGGTTAGAACAGACAACCGGTTTACTCAGTGCCTTTTCGAGCTGCTCAACAACTTCAATAGAACGGAGAGCACCGCAACTGATGAATACAGCCTCAGCTTCATCAGAATTCACAGAACACGCTAGTTGCTTGATCGTTTCCGGCCGTACCCGGATCATGTCGCTGTCCCGCTCAAGGTTCAATCCATGAATATTCGTGACCTCGAATCCGCGGTCTTCGAGGTATTCCTTTTCTTGCAGATTAACCTCGTCCAGATAGGGCGTGCAAACGGCTACTTTCTTTACATTTAGCGCTGTTAAAGCGTTGATCACAGACGTGATTAGGGAAGTGGCAATGGCATTCGGCGCACCTTTGCGCAGTTCCTGAAACACCTTGTCTTCTCCGAGCACCAAGCTGCCCGAAGTGCATGCGTAGCTGACCACATCGAGACTGCCATCAGGCAGCAAGGTAGATGCTGCGCGCGCAAGATCGCCGCCCACGCCAGTCAGGCTTTCCACCGTAATGCTGTCGGGAATGGTCACGCGAGTGAAATGGGCGCCGACGCCTTTGGGCATGAGGGCCATCATGTCTTCTTCGATCGTTTGCTCTGTGGCCAACAAGACGAAACCAACCTTAGCCCGGTAGTGACGGCCTTCATCAAACATGTTTTGTGTTGGGTTTTTCTTTAGCTGCATGCATCAGACTCAATATGGGCGATTTTTGTACACATAAATCCACTGTTGACATATAGCTGTATGCAGGTCAAGTTCTCGAACAGCCTGCCAGGGGGGTCTCCATGTGCAGGCATCGTTCGCATCTAAGGGAGGTATCTTCGCAAATGCAGGTATCGAAAATTCTGAAAACTGGCGCTGTTGCGCTCGGACTGGCCGGGTTCACCGCGTCAAGTTCATCGGCTCAGGACATCATCCTCGGCCACGTCATGGACCAGGAGCACATCTTCCACAAAGTCTCGGAGCAGTTCATCGAACGCCTCGACGAATTGTCGGGCGGCACCATGACGGTTTCATATCATCCGGGTGGCGACTTGGGTGACTGGACGTCGATCGTGGAGCAGGTTGCACAGGGTGCGGTTCAGATGACCATGTCCTGGAACCACTCTGAGCTCGATCCGCGTTGGGATGTTTCGATCCTTGGCTATATCGCCAACGACTGGGAGCAAGGGAAAGAAGTCTATGGCCCCGGGTCGACCATGAATGAAGTCTACAACGGCATCATGAACGATCTGGGTATGGAACTGCTGGGCACCATCCCGACTGACTTCACCGGCTTTGTTGTCCGCAAGGGTGTCGATACCCCGGTCAACTTCCCGGCCGATGCCGAAGGCTTTAAGATGCGCGTGCCTGGCCAGCCGATGGCCATCGAGCGTTACAAAGCCACCGGCTTCTCGGCCGTTCCGATGGCCTTCTCGGAGGTGCACACAGCGCTCCAGACCGGAGCAATTGACGGCCGGGCCTATTCGCCGCCGTCTGAAGTGCTGCTGTTTAAAGACGTCTTGAGCTCCTACGTCTTCACCCGCGAAAACTTCGAACACACTTTCTGGAATGCCAACAAGGCGTGGTTCGACAGCCTGAGTGAAGAGCAGCAGGGCTGGATCAAGACCGCTGCGGACGAAGCCGTGACCTGGGCTTGGGAAAATGCTGAAGCTGAAAGCCCGAAATGGTTCGAGCAAATCAAGGAAGCTGGCATCGAAGTGGTAGAGCTGACCCCGGAGCAGCTTGAGGCCTACCGGTCCAAGATCGTCGCCGTCGAATACCCCTACATGGAAGGCATCATCGGTGCCGAGGTTATGGGCGAAATCAAGAAAGCCGCTGGTGTGGAATAACACAACCTGCTCGGGAAACGCAGCTGAGGAGTGTTGCGTTTCCCGTCACGGCGCGGGAGGAAACCATGACAAAAGAATTATTACATACTGACAGCCTTGATAATCTGACGACACCGGCACCAATCGTTCCGGTTCCGCCGGCAGATGAAAAGGGCGCTCCTGTCTATCGCGGGTTTAATGGGCTATACACCGTTGAAGCCACGATCGCTTGGGTCATGCGCGTAATCATGTTTGTTGCAATGATCTCGCTGGGGCTTGTCATGGCAGCGCAAGTGTTCATGCGTTACGTGATTTCGTCGCCCTTCCTCGGGATTGAAGAGATGGCGCCGATGCTGGCGCTCTGGATCTACTTCATCGGGATGGCCTACTGCTCACGGGAACGCGACCACATTGAGGGCGGTGTGATGTCGCTTGTGTTTCAAAACCGCAAGACCCTGCTGGCGTTCCGGCTGCTCGGATCAGTAGCCTGCCTGATCGCATTGGCTGTCTTCGCAAAGTACGCCTGGGATTTCGCGTCGTTCAATTTCAACCTGAACCGCAAGAGCTCTTACATGAAGCTGCCTAAGTATCTTTGGGACTTCAGCATGATCTTCGGCTTTGTGCTGATGAATTTCTATATGCTCCTGCAAATTTTCCTCGAAGCGCGCGCGCTTGTCACCGGCAAGGGAGGCGAATGACATGACCCTATTCTTCATCGCTATTGCACTGGTCATTATTCTGCTGCTGATTGAGGTTCCGGTTGGTTTTGCCTTCGGGATAGGGGCTCTTGCCTTCGGTAGCTTGCAAGGCACCAATATCTCGTTCCACGCGGGCTTCGGTTACTCTCAGGTTAGCGCTTTTTCGCTGCTGGCAATTCCGCTCTTCATCCTTTCGGGGACTCTAATGGGCGCTTCCGGTATTTCCGAGAGGTTGCTGGATTTCGTCAATTCCTTTGTTGGCCGTACGAAAGGCGGGCTAGGTGCAGTGACCGTTGTGACTTGCGCCTTGTTCGGAGCCATCTCCGGCTCCGCTTCGGCTGCCATCGCTGCGATTGGCAAGATCATGGTGCCGCGCATGATCAATGAAGGTTATCCGCCGGGCCATGCTACGGCGCTGGTCGCTGTGTCCTCGGTGCTGGCGCTGATGATCCCGCCGTCTATTCCAATGATCGTCTTTGCCATTGCGATCCGGGAAAGCGTGGCCAAAGCGTTTCTGGCGACAATGGGCCCAGGGATCCTGCTGGCGATCATCTATTGCGCATTGAACTTCTGGTTCTTGCGCAAGAACACCACGATCACCGTGGCCGAGAAAATGCCCTTTTCGGAAACCGTTAAGGATATCGGCCGCACCGGCAAGCGGGCGAGTCTGGCAATCATCATGCCGATCATCATTCTGGGTGGCATCTATTCCGGCATTGCGACTCCGACAGAAGCTGGATCGATGGCATTGGTCTATACGCTCGCAGTCGGCATGCTGATTTACCGCACGCTGCCGTTTGACCGCTTGTTTGACTCGACGGTTGAAGCGGCCCGGCTGACCGGTGCGATCCTGATGGTATTGTTCTTCCTGTTCGTTATGAGCCGCGGCATGGTGCTGGCTAAGGTACCGACCCAGTTTGCCGACCTGCTGCTCACGATTTCGGAGAACAGAATCGTCATCCTGCTGCTGATCAACTTGCTGTTGCTGATTATGGGCATGATCATCGACGACGTGTCGGGCGGTGTTCTGGCAGCCATCATCCTGTTGCCGGTGACGCAGAAAATCGGGCTGGACCCAATCCACTTCGCCGCAATTGTTGGGACGAACCTGGGGCTTGGCAATATCTCTCCGCCCTGTGCGCCGCTGCTCTATATGGCAGGTGGGGTCACCCGGCAGCCCTTGTCCACCTACGTCGGTCCAACCATGAAGTTCCTGCTTCTGGGGCATTTGCCGATGGTCTTCATCGTGACCTTCGTACCGCCGGTTGCCCTGTTCCTGCCGGGACTGCTGGACTGATTTTGCTCCCCGCCTGCCGGCGGGGTCCACCCCAACTTACCGGGATAAGGCGCTGCCCGCTCGGGAGGCCTGTCTTCGGCTGTGTCCGAAAGTCCCGATCGACTTAGCTAGTGAGGAAAACCAACATGCTTGAACACGCGAAACAAAGAACAATTGAACTTCAGGCCCGTATGAAAGAGGCGGGTATTCAGAAGGCCGTGTTTACCGACGAAAGCTCAATGGCGTATTTGGCCGGTTTCTGGGGTTATCTGGGGATCGAGTTCGGCCGCCCGTCGATGCTGGTCGTGGATGCGGACGATGCGCCCATCGTCATCACTCCGCTGATGGAATCTGAAATGGTCGGGGCAATGACCTGGGTTGAGGACGTGCGCACCTGGGAAGACATCGGTCAGCGCACGTGGGGCCGCGCTCTGGCTGGTGCACTGGGTGAAAACCCGTCTGAGATCTGGGTCGAAAAGGGTTCGATTCCTGCGATTGTCCGCAACCACCTGGACGAAACCTATGCAGGCGTGCCGCTCAAGGACATCTCTCCTGTGCTGGGCGCAATGCGCACCATCAAATCGCCGCTTGAGATCGAGGTGATGAAGCAGGCCGGTGAAATCGCAGGTGCGATGATGCTGGCGGCGCATAACTCGCTGAAAGAAGGCGCGCAGGAATATGAAAGCGCGCTGGCCGTGATCGATGCCGGTTCGCGCAAGGCCGCGGGTTTCCTGACCGACAAAGGCTGGGACAGCTTCGTGTCGCCGATGATCCACAACCTGCAGATCGTGCAAAGTGGCAAGAAAACCTCGATGGTGCATGGTCGTGCCAGCGTGAAGGCCTATGAAAAGTTCGATCCGGTCTATTTCTGCTTCTGCAACATGGCGCAGTTCAAACAGTACAAGCTGGGCTTTGACCGTATGTTCCACGTCGGCGACGTCAAGGATCTGGACCGCAAAGTACAGCAAGCCGCGATTGACGCGCAGCAGGCCGCGATCAACTCGATCCGTCCGGGGATTCTGGCCGAAGATGTCGCTGCTGCCGCAAACGAGGTCTATCAGGAACGCGGCTACGAGACCGGCTACCGCACCGGCCGTTCCATCGGCGTTGCCTATCTGGAAGCGCCTGAACTGAAAGCAGGTGACAAGACTGTGCTGCAGCCGGGCATGACCTTTGCCGTCGATGGCGGCATCTCGGTTGATGGCGTTACCGCAGGCCGGATCGGCGACTCGATTGTCGTGACCGAATCCGGGTTCGAATACATCACCAACTATCCCCGCGAAATTCTGCTCAGCAAGTAAGGGCACATTTGATGAAAGACATGATCATGAATTCCATGCCTTTTCCCGCGGACGAGCTAAAGGCACGCGTTGACCGCGCGTGCCAGGCCCTGGCGGATAACAATCTGGACGGTATCCTGATTTCGGTTCCCGAAAGCATCTATTACCTGACCGGTATGGATCACTGGGGCTTTTTCGCCGCGCACGTCGTGATCCTGAACCGCAATGGTGAGATGGGTCTGGCCTGCCGTGCGATGGAAAAGATCACCTATGATAATCAGGTGAACAACGCTGCGTTCTACGGCCACAAAGACCATGAGGAACTGTCTGATTACGTGCATCAGGCGATGAAAGACCTGGGCATCATGGGCGGGCGCGTCGGCATCGAAAAGCGCAGCTTGTTCCTGACCCCGCGCCATGCCGAGCGGATTCAGGACGACGGCGCCGGTACGCAGTGGAGCGATGCCTCGGGCATCATCGACGATATTCGTCTGGTGAAATCGCCGCTTGAGATGGAGTACACTCGCAAAGCCGCCCGCGCTGCCGATATGGGTACGCTGGCCGCGATCGAGGCCGTGCGTGATGGCGCATCGGACTACGAAATCTCGGCCGCTTACCACAACAAGATGATCCTTGAGGGCAGCGAGTATCCGGGTTTCGGCCCATTCTTCCGCCCCACCACCCGTCTGGGTGAGGAGCACACCACATGGCGGGGTGACACGTTCGGCAATGGCGATGCGGTCTTCATGGAAACCTGCGCGGCATACCGCAAGTATCAGGCACCGATGGGTCGTCTGGTCTATGTCGGCGATGCGCCTGACGGCGCCCATGAATCTGCTGAACTGGCTATCCGCGGCATGAAAGCCATCTGTGAGGCGCTGAAACCCGGTAACAAAGCAGGCGATGCTTATGATGCTTGGCGTGATGTTGCTGCCAGCGCCGGTCTGAACGATTACCACCGCCATCATTGCGGCTATCTCGTCGGCATCGGCTTCCCGCCCAGCTGGACCGGCGGCTCGATGGTAACCTCGCTGTTCCCCAACTCGGAACGCAAGATCGAGGTCGGCATGGTGGTGCACGCCCACTCCTGGTTCACCAACACCGAGGTCACCGACTACTTCATCTCGAACACTGTGATGGTGACAGAGAACGGCGGCGAAGTGCTGACCAATCAGACGCCGGAAACCCTGATCCTGCGCTAAAACATTATGGCGTGCCGGATCTGGCGCGCCATCCCCTCTGGACGCTTTTGCCCGAGAATCCACATGGAAAAACTGACCAAAGAAACGCTGACAGGGATCTGCAGCCAAATGGCTTCGCATGACTGGAGCGATGCTGAAATCAACGAACTCGTCGACCCGCAGCTGGGCATCATCACCGGGTTTCAGGACCTGCTGGATGAGCTGGAAGTCCTGCGCAAAATCGACCTCGGCACAACCCCGCCCGCTCTAACCGTGCAGAAACGATAGACTAATGACCACCGAGATTGCTTTTGACACTGTGCGCAGCCTGAAATACAGGCTGGCTGCCCGGGAAATCACCCCCGCCGAACTGGCCGGTGTGTTCGCTGATCGTATTGAGCAACACAACGACCGCTCAAAGGCGTTCATTACCGTCACGGACAAGACTGCGCGTGCGGATGCCGCTCAGCTGACCGTCGATGATCTGGCAGCGTCACCTTTTGCCGGTATTCCCTATGCTTCGAAAGACTTGTTCGATGTGAAGGGCGTTCTGACTTCTGCTGGTTCCCGGGTGTTCCACGATCGCATTGCAACCGAGGACGCCTTTGCCATCGCTCAGATGCGCAGCGCTAAGGCCGTCAGCATGGGCAAAGTCAACTTGCATGAGTTCGCTTATGGCGCCACTGGTGAGAACGAAGTTTATGGCACCTGTGTCAACGCCTATGACACAACCCGTCTGGCGGGCGGATCTTCGTCGGGCTCGGCCGCGGCAGTGGCCTTTGGCCTAGTGCCTGCGGCGCTTGGCACTGACACTGGCGGATCGGTGCGTGCGCCTGCCGCACTGAACGGGCTAGTCGGTCTGAAGCCCACGATTGGCCGTGTGCCCACCACAGGTGTTGTTCCTTATTGCTGGACGCTGGACCATGTTGGCCTGATGACCCGGGACGTGGCCGATTGCGCAGATTTCCTGAGCATTGTGGCGGGATATGATCCTCGTGACCCTGGTGCGCAGAACATACCTGTCGACAATTATGCCGCGGCCTTGAATCATGACATTGCAGGCCTGAAAATCGGAATTCCGTCGAATTTTTACTATGAACGCACGGATCCGGAGATTCTGGCGGCGATGGAGCAGGTCAAGTCCTTCCTCAGCCTCAAGGGTGCTGAACTGGTCCCCGTTAAATTCCCTGATTTGGAGCATAGCCGCGCGGTGTCGCTGACCGTGCAAATGCCGGAAGCATTGAGCGCGCATTCGGCCTATCTGCAGGAGCGCGGTGATCTTTATGGACAGGATTTCCGCGCCGGTCTGGCGCTGGGGCAGACCCTGCTGGCCGAGCACTATGTCCGGGCCAAACGGTTCGTGGAAATGTACCGGCAGGAAACAAATGCGCTGTTCGACGATGTCGATCTGATCCTGACCCCGGCCACTCCCGAAATCGCTCAGAAAGTCGGCACCGTGAAAACCACACGCGACGGCGTGGACGAGGCGGTTGGCAATGCGATCACCCGCTTTACCACCTTTTTCAACATGTCCGGCCACCCGGCGCTGACAATGCCCTGTGCGATGCATTCCGAAGGCCTGCCCATCGCATTGCAACTGGTGGGCCGGTATTTCGAGGAAAGCACAGTCTTGCGTGCTGCACATGTCATCGAGAGGGATGGCGCCTTTTCGATCCCGCTCCCGAAAGTGGACGGCTGACAATGGTTCTTGCTCTGCTCAAATACGGCCTGTCCCGGCGTTATCCGGCAAAGGAAGAAATCCCGCAAACGCCGGACCTGAAACCGCATTATGACGTGGTGATCATCGGCGGCGGCGGCCACGGGGCGTCTCTGGCCTATCATCTCGCAGCCAAGCACGGCATCACCAATGTGGCGATCCTGGAAAAGAACTATCTGGGCGGCGGTAACACCGCCCGGAACACGACGGTGATCCGGTCGAACTATATCGACCAGCGCTCAATCAAGTTCTATGCCAGTTCGTTGCGGCTCTATGAAAACCTGGCCAATGAGCTTGACTACAACCTGATGTATTCCCGCCGGGGCCAGCTGACGCTGTCGCATTCCGACGGTGTGTCCCGTGCGCTGCGCCTGCGCGCCGACAGCGGCACGTTCCATGGCGAAGCGAACGAGATCCTGGATCGTCAGCAGATCAGGGAGCTGGTGCCGTCGCTGAATCTGGATATCGAAGGTGCTCCGGTCCTGTGCGGTCTGTGGCACCCGAACGCAGCCACGGCCCGGCATGACGCTGTGGCCTGGGGCTATGCGATCCGGGCCTGTGACCGCGGTGTGGAGCTGCACCAGAAAACCGAGGTGACGGGGCTGGAAGTGACCGGCAACAAGGTCACCAAAATCCGCACCAATCGCGGCGATGTCTCAGCGGGAACCGTTATTCAATGCGTGGCCGGGTATTCCTCAGTGCTGGCGGCCATGGCCGGGCTGAAACTGCCGATCAGGTCCTACCCATTGCAGGCGATGGTGACGCATCCGGTGAAGCCGTTCCTTGATCCGATGGTCAGTTCCACAGCGTTGCACTGCTACATCTCGCAGTCGGCCCGCGGCGAGCTGGTGATCGGCGGCGGGTCCGACCCGTATGAGCTGTATAACACCCGTTCGACCCTTGATTTGAAGGAGGGTCTCGCGGCCTCAGCGCTGGAAATGTTCCCGTTCATTGGGGAGATGAAGATCCTCCGCCAATGGGCCGGGATCACCGACATGACGCCGGATTACAGCCCGATCATGGGGCCTTCGCCCATAGACAATTACTGGCTGGATGCCGGCTGGGGCACCTGGGGGTTCAAGTCTACCCCGGCCAGCGGATTTTATCTGGCGCAGGCGATAGCCGAAAACCGGGTACCCGACATGATCAAACCCTTCCAGCTTGACCGGTTCAGCCGGTTCGATCTGGTCAACGAAATGGGGGCCACTGCGGCCAGTCACTAAGGACTACTCCCATGAAACTGATGACCTGCCCGCTGAACGGGCCCCGCAATATCACTGAGTTCCAGTGCCACGGCGAAGTGCATGTGCAGCCTGACCCGGACAGGGTCAGCGATACCGAGTGGACTGATTTCGTCTGGATGTCGAACAACATGGCTGGTGTGGTGCGCGAATGGTGGTGCCATACGCCGACCAATTACTGGTTCCTGGCTGAACGCCACACGGTCACCGACGAAATCCTGAAAACCTTTCCCGTTCCCGTGGACGGACCCTTGGGGGATGCACCGCAATGACGATTCAGCAACGGCAGGGCGCGCTGATCGACCCGTCGAAAAAGATCAGCTTTACCTTTGACGGCCGCCGGTTCGAGGGCGCGGCCGGAGACACCATTGCCTCGGCTCTGGCGGCCAATGGCGAATGGGTGATTTCACGCTCATTCAAATACCACCGCCCGCGCGGGGTGCTGACTATGGCGGCGCAGGACGCCAACACGCTGGTGCAGATCGGCAATGAGGTCAGTGTGTTCGCCGACCGTCACCCGATCTCCGAGGGGCTGGAGGTGCGGGCCCAGAACGTGAACGGCACTGCCCGCAAGGACCGGGACTTCATCATGAACCGGTTTGGCCGTTTCATGCCTGTCGGGTTCTATTACCGGACCTTCTACAAGCCCAAGGGCATCTGGGAAAAGATCTGGGAACCGGTCATCCGTGCAAAGGCAGGTTTGGGCAAGCTGGATATCAGCAAGCCGACCGAAGGTTATTATGACAAGGCCTATGGCTGGTACGATGTGATTGTCGTTGGCGCCGGTCCCGCCGGCATGGCGGCGGCGCTGTCGGCGGCGGATGCCGGGGCTTCAGTCCTTTTGATCGACGAAAATTCGCGGATTGGCGGTGCGCTGAACTATGCCCGCATGGAAGTCGGCGGCTTGCCCGAAAAAGTTGAGCAGCACCAGAATATCGAAGTTTGGACGGATGCAGTTTGCAATGCCTGGTATGCCGATAACTGGCTGCCGGTCATTCGCGGCAACCGTCTGTACAAGCTGCGTGCCATACAAGTTGTTCTGGCAACCGGAATGATTGAGCAGCCCGCGCAGTTCCGCAACAATGACCTGCCGGGCATCATGCAAGGGTCTGCGGCCCAGCGGCTGATCAAGCTTTACGGCGTCAAACCCGGGCAGCGGGCTGTGGTGCTGGCGGCCAATGACGATGCCTATGGCGTTGCCTTGGACCTTTTGGATGCGGGCGTGGAGCTGGCGGCCATTTGCGATCTGCGCAAAACCGTTCCCGATGACCCGTTCAGGGCTGAAGCAGCCGTGCGCGGCGTCAAGATATATAGCGGCTGGTGCATCTACGAGGCATTGCCCGCTCCGCAGCACCTGCATGTGAAAGGGGTGACAATCGCGGCGATAAACGACGAGGGAGCTGCCTCCGGGCAGCAGCGGTTCCTGTCCTGTGACCTGGTCTGCATGTCGGTTGGCTATACCCCGGCATACCAGCTGCCGGTGCAGGCGGGTGGCAAGGTGTCCTACGATGATGAAAGCGCCCTGTTCACGATTTCGGGCCAAAGCGCTGATGTGCATCTGGCTGGTTCGCTCGATGGGGTGTTCAGTGAGCCGGATTGTGTAGCGCATGGCACTGCGCTGGGTGCTCTCGCCGCGCGGCGATGCGGGTTTGAGGTTCCAGAGACTCTGCCACTGCCTGGCCGCAGAGCAGTGTCGCCAAACCATCCCTGGCCGATCTTCCCGCATCCTGAGGGCAAGGACTTCGTTGATTTTGATGAAGACCTGCAGATCAAGGATATCAAGAATGCAGTGGCGGACGGCTACCGGGAACTGGAACTGGTCAAACGCTTCTCGACCGTTGGAATGGGCCCCAGTCAGGGCAGGCACGCGGCGCTGGCAACCGCCCGCCTCGTTGCAAAGCACTCTAACCGGAGTGTTGCCGAGGTTGGTGTGACGACGGCGCGGCCGCCATTCACGACGGAGAAGATTGCAACGCTCGCAGGCCGTAAATTCACGCCGCAGCGCCAGACCCCTATGCATGCGCTGCATCAGGCTGCGGGAGCTGAATGGCTGCTCGCGGGCAATTGGCAGCGCCCGGCCTACTATGGCACCAGCAGCGATCCGAAAGCTGTCATCGCCGAAGAAGTCCTGAACGTCCGCAACAATGTGGGCATGATCGATGTCTCAACCCTAGGCGGGCTGGATGTGCGCGGGCCGGATGCGGCTGAGTTCCTCAACCGCATGTACACTTTTGCCTACGCTAAGCTGCCGGTGGGCAAGACCCGCTATCTGCTGATGACCAATGAGGCAGGCACAGTGATCGACGACGGCGTCGCCTGCCGTCTGGCCGAGGACTATTTTTATGTCACGGCGACGACCACAGGCGTGGACCGGATTTACCGCAACATGTTGTGGTGGAATGCGCAATGGCGCCTGGACGTGGATATCGCCAACGTGACCGCGGCTTATGCAGGCGTGAACCTCGCTGGGCCGAATGCGCGCAAGGTGCTGGAAAAACTGACCAGTGACATTGCCGTCAGCTCAGAAGAGTTTCCTTATCTCGCCTATCGGGAGGGCCATGTTGCGGGTGTTCCGGGGCGGGTGTTCCGGGTCGGCTTCATCGGTGAGCTTGGCTATGAAATCCATGTGCCGTCGCGTTACGGCGCCGCCCTGTGGCAGGCAATTGCCGATGCCGGTCAACAGTTCGGGATCCGCCCCTTCGGGCTGGAAGCACAGCGGATCATGCGGCTGGAAAAGGGCCATGTGATCGTGGGTCAGGACACCGACGGCATGACTACTCCGGAAGAGCTGGATATGACCTGGGCTGTGGCCAAAAAGAAACCTTTCTTCATTGGCAAACGCAGCCTGGAGATCCGCGGCCAGCATCTGTCGGACCGTAAGCTGGTCGGTTTCACGCTGGAGAAAATGCCCGCCACCGGCCTGGAAGAGGGAAACATCGTCATTAAGGACGGCGACATCCGCGGCTTTGTCACTTCGGTGGCAGAGTCACCAACGGCCGGGAAAGTCGTTGGGCTGGCCTATGCTCCGCGTGAGGACGGTGCAATCGGGCAAGAGTGCACGCTGCGGGCCAGCGACGGCAGTTTGCATAAGGCTGCAGTGTGCTCGCCCCACTTCTACGATCCGGAAAACAAGCGGCAGGAGCTGTGATCATGGCAGAAACGCAGGCGCATAACCCGGTCGCGCAAAGCCCGTTCGCAGGCTGCAGCGGTATTTCCGATGCAGCCCGCCGAACAGGCGGTGTCCGTCTGGAAGATCTCTCAGCCCTGCCCAGAAACGGGTTCAAGGGAAAGGGAACGTCTGGCTGGCTGGCCCAGCAGGCCGGAAATATGCCGCAGGAACCGAACCAGGCTGTGATGCTGGGAGATGGTACAACCTTGGCCTGGCTGGGAGGCGAGGAATACCTGCTGTTGTCCGGCGCCACGGGTGGCGGCGGTTTGGCTGGCCGTATCGATCAGGACTGGGCTGCAGACCGGGCCAAGGGTGTTCAGGGGATCGGATTTCCATTGCCGCGCGCGGACACGCACAGCTGGCTGCGGGTTTCAGGCGCGAATACCCCGGAAATGATGGCCAAAATCTGTGGAGTCGATCTGCGGCCGGAGTGCTTTGCCGAAGGAGCGGTCGCTCAGACAGTTGCCGCCCGCATCGGTGTGATCCTGATCCGGGCCGATTGGGAAGGCGAATACGGGCTTCACATGCTCTCGGATTGTGCCTCGGCAGGCTACCTGTGGGCCGTTCTTCAGGATGCGGCAGACGAATACAACGGTGGGGTTTCGTAAGATGGCAGGCTATCAATTCAACTCGGATAACGGGTCGCCTGTCTGTGATCAGATCATGCAAGCGCTTATGGCTTGCAATTCCGGCATGGAAACAGCCTATGGCGCAGATCAATGGAGCGCGCAGCTCAACCAGGCCTATTCGCTATTCTTCGAGCGGGAGTGCTTTGTTTTCCCGGTGCCTACTGGGACGGCAGGCAACGGTCTGGCACTGGGGGCGGTGACACCGCCTTATGGAACGATTTTCTGCCACCGGTCTGCTCATATCGTTACTACCGAATGCGGCGCGCCTGAATTCTACTCAGGCGGCGGCCGGATGACACTGATCGATGGCGAGCATAACAAAATTCGGCCTGACGCCTTTGCGGCTGCGCTCGAGGATCATGGCATAGGTAATGTGCACCATATGCAGGCAAGTTCGTTGAGCCTGACCCAGGCTACCGAAGCCGGGGTCACGTACTCGCTGGCGGAATTGACGGAACTGGCAGCAGTTGCCCGGGAAGCAGAGTTGAAGGTTCATCTGGATGGGGCCCGGTTCGCCAATGCTTTGGTGCATCTGGGCGCGTCTCCGGCAGAGATGACCTGGCAGGCCGGTATCGACGTGCTGACATTCGGCACTACCAAGAATGGCACGATGAATGCCGAGGCCGTTGTCACCTTCGATCCGGAGATCGCCAAGGTGCTCCGTTTCATGCACAAGCGTGCAGGCCATCTTTCTTCCAAGATGCGTTATTTGTCCGCGCAACTGCTCAGCTATCTTGAGGGAGACCTATGGTGGTCCAATGCAGCAGTGGCAAACGGTCATGCTGCCCGCGTAGCTAAGGCGCTGTCCAGCTGCCCGGGAGCGCAACTGGTAAATCCCGTGCACATCAATGAGATCTTTGCAGTATTGCCCGCCGGATTGCAGCAGGCCTTGGCTGACGCAGGGTTCAATTTGAGGCCCTGGAACTGTGGCGCGGCTGGCCAGGGTATCCGCATGGTGATGTCCTACTGCGAAAATCCAAGCAGCATTTCAGATTTTGAATCCGTTTGCCGTCAGGCGGCAAGTTCCACCAGCGCTGGCTGACGCAAACGGGTTGTGCCCTCGCTGTTCTCCCCCGGCGAGGGCACCTTTTTGCCTGCGGCAATTGTATGCGGCGGTACTCAGGACCAACGGAACGAGGAAAAAATGAACGCAACACTAGGAATTGCCGGTATTGGTGCTATCGGCACAAACGTGGCTCTTGCTATCGACCAGGGGGCCGTGCCTGGATTTTCTGTCAAGGGTATTGCTGCAAGCAGCCCAGAGCGGTTGGAAGGGCTCAACAGGAAGCTGTCCCGTCCGGTTCCGTTCGTGGATTTCGCAGCGTTGGCGGAGAACTGTGACTGGGTTCTGGAATGCCTGCCGCCCGCTTTGTTTGATGAATTAGCAATGCCCGTCCTTAAGGCCGGCAAAACTCTGGTTGTGATGTCCTGCAGCCAGCTTCTGGGACGCGAGGATCTTGTCAGCCTGGCCTGCGAAACAGGCGCAAGGATAGTTGTTCCCTCCGGAGCTATGCTGGGGCTGGATGCACTCAAGGCTGTTGCCGCCGGTGAGATCCGCTCGGTCACGATCGAAACCCGCAAACCGGTGGCGGGGTTGGCCAATGCCCCTTATCTGGCGGAGAAGAATCTGGATCTGAGCGGCCTGACCGCGCCTCTCCAAATCATCGCCGGATCGGTATCGGAGGTGGCCAGGGCATTTCCCGCCAATGTCAATGTGGCAGCAGCACTCAGCCTGGCAGGCCTGGGGGCGGAGCGCACACGTATGGAGGTCTGGGCGGACCCAACACTGACACGCAACAAGCATACGGTGCGTGTTACATCAGACAGCTCGGATTTCACTGTGAGCATCCAGAACCGTCCGACTGAAGAAAACGCAGCAACCGGGCGGATCACGCCGCAAAGTGTGATCGCGCTGCTGAAGAACCACACCGCGACCCTGCAGATTGGAACCTGACTATGCTGACTTTTGAAATGATCCGCTCTGCTGCAATAGGCCTGGACGGTGTAACCCGGGTCACACCGCTGCTGGAATCTGAACTGCTCAACAAAAAGCTCGGCTTTCGTCTGATCGTCAAACCTGAATGCTTGCAAATAACTGGTTCATTCAAAATTCGCGGTGCATACACAAAGATCGCAGCACTATCTGAAGCGGAACGCAATGCTGGCGTGGTTGCATTTTCGTCGGGCAACCATGCACAGGGCGTAGCTGCGGCGGCGGCGGCTTTGGGCGTGAAAGCAACAATTATTATGCCTGCAGATGCGCCTGAAATCAAACTGACGAATACAGTCGGATATGGTGCGGAGGTTATCACCTATGACCGCGAAACTGGAGACCGTGCTCAAATCGCGAGCGATGTTGCGGAGAGAACCGGTGCAGTTCTGGTGCCGCCATACGATGATTTCACCTTGATGGCCGGGCAGGGGACAGTGGGATTGGAGATTGCTGGGCAGCTGAAGCAAATGGGTGTTCAGGCTGATGCTCTAATCTGCCCGGTCGGTGGAGGCGGGCTGATTGCCGGGATTGCCACTGCTTTTGCCGAGCTGTCGCCGGATACGCGAGTTTTCGCTGCAGAGCCCGAGCATTTCGACGACATGCGCAGATCGTTGCAGGCCAAAGAGCGGATTGGAAATGAAGCCGGTCACCAGTCTGTGTGCGATTCCATCGTTACACAGATTCCAGGGACATTGACGTTTCCAATTAACCAGCGTCTTTTGGCTGGCGGGCTCACAGTCTCAGACCGGCAAGCAATGTCAGCAATTCTGCTGCTCATGAATGAGATGAAAATTCTGGCTGAGCCGGGTGGGGCCGTGGCAGTAGCCGCGGCACAAAAACATGCAGAAGAGTGGGAAGGAAAGACTGTTGCCGCTGTCGTTTCAGGGGGCAATGCGGACCTTTCTCTGATAGCAGATAGCGCGCTAGGAACTTCCTGAAAGCTCCACGCGTAGTTTCCGGTCTGAGCCTCCTGGTCGATGACTGGCTACTTGCCGTGAGACGAACGGCTCAATGTATGTATCGGCGGCTGTTCGCAAATGATTTCTGGCACGTTCTCGGAAGTCGCTCATAAGTATCTGGCCTGTTGATCGGCACGCGGACCGTGGCCTTGTTGGGGTTAACCCGCTGGTTGAAGCGGCCTTGTTGCACAAATCGTTCGAGGGATTCACTGCATGAATCCAGCATGATAGCTGGGAGGCATGAGCAGTTGGGCCCCTACGAAGTACAAGACCACGAATTGGTCGGCTTACAATGAAGCGCTGAGGCGGCGCGGTTCGCTGACGGTGTGGTTTGATCCCGATATGGTGTGGAAACCACCTCCGACCGGAAAACGTGGTCGGCAGCTGAGCTTCAGCGATGCGGCGATCCAGACGTGCCTGACGATGAAGGTGCTGTTCGGTATGCCGCTGCGGCAGATGACTGGTTTCGTCGAAAGCCTGCTTCGGTTGATCGGGTTGGACTGACCGGTCCCGGACTTCAGCACCTTGTTCCGTCGCCAACGAATGCTGAACGTGGCCATCCCCTACCGTGGAGGGGAAGGCCCGCTGAACCTTCTGATCGACAGCACCGGTATCAAGGCCGAGGGCGAAGGTGAGTGGTGTGCCCGAAAGCCCCTCCCGCACATGCTGTGCATGTGCTGCCGGGCAGCGGGTGGCACCAAGCGGCGCATCTGGCGCAAGATACACATCGGAATTGACGAGGAAACGCTGGAGGTCAGAGCCGTGGAGATCACCGGCAGCAATATCGGTGACGCGCCCATACTCCCGGAACTGCTGGACCAGATCGAAGCGGATCAGGGCAACGCATCGGTCACCGCCGACGGAGCTTACGATACCCGAAAGTGCCACGAGGCAATCGCTGCCCGAAATCCCGCCGCTGTCATACCGCCACGCAAGAACGCAAAGCCTTGGAAACCAACGACTCCCGGCGCCGTCGCCCGCAACGAAGCGCTGCGAGCCTCGAAGTACTTGGGCCGCGCCATCTGGCGACGGTGGAGCGGCTACCACCGTCGGAGCCGTGTCGAAAGCAAGATGAACTGCATCAAGCTGCTTGGCCAATCCCTGATGGCCCGAGACTTCGAGCGCCAGGTCGCCGAGCTGCAGGTTCGTATCGCCGTGCTGAACGGCTACACGGCGCTTGGCATGCCTGTTACGCGGCCCGTGGAATAAGTGGGAGCTGCGTTCAGCCCCCGTTTTGTGCAACAAGGCCCATTACCGACATGAGCCTCAGAAATTACGACGGGTTTCCATCGTCCGGGCCCTACTGGCCGAAAGGAAGCGCGACGCCCAATTTGGCTTTGCTGGCTTGCTGAAGAAGCTACTAGCCAAGTGGACTGGGTCAGACCTTCCGTGACTCCAAGGAAACTCGCGGACGATCCAAACGCCCTGCTTGTGGATCTAAGGGAGCGTAACCTTCCCCCCTTTCGATTGGCCTCAGATTGCCGGATCACGACTGGTGCTCAAGCGTTGGTCTGGACACTACTTTGTCCAGTCCGGACCAGCATCTCTCAGGTTTTTCATTAATCTATGCCCGCGGCAGGACCAGGCCTGCACATGCGGCGCACAGACACCTCTGTCGACCTCGTTCACACGCACATAGTGGTTGATCTGTATGTACTCAGGGTGAAGTGCAGCTACGATTTCGCGCGGCAGCTCTTCTTTGCCAGCAGAACCCGGAACTTGCGCCAGACGCTCAGTAGCCACCGTTACAGACCCGTGCTCGGCGGAGCATCGGACAGGAAATTCAGATACTGGCCGACGTAATCCATTCCCGCCAGTTCGGCAAAACCATCCATAACGCGCTTGGTGACAGGGCCTGGCACGCCGCCTTCGTAATGGTGCCCGTTCAGCGAAGCCACCGGGCAGGCGCAAAGGCTGGTGGAGGTGAAAAACGCCTCTTGCGCGTCCAGAGCAGATTCAAGCGGCAGATCCTGCTCGCGGAGGGGAATGTCCAGCTCACTGCACAGGTCAATCACCACCTGCCGGCTGACACCCGCCAGAACATACTCTGTCGTGGGCGTCAGAACCACGCCGTCGCGGACCACAAAAAAATTGCAGCCCGCACCTTCAGCGATATTGCCGTTGTGATCGGGCATGAGGGCCCACGCCCCCGGAAACTCCGCAGACACCTCTTTCTGCGCCAGGATCATGTTGAGATAGTTGTTGGTCTTGGCATTTGGATTGATGGCGCGGGGCGCGATCCTGCAGCGCCCGGTCATCCTGGCATCGATGCCGTTAACGAAGAAGGGAGCCCTCGCCCGTAACGGGATCGGGATGCAGTCGATAATGACTGTGGCCCCGGAGTTTTGCGGAGGTTCTCCGTCAAAATTCTGCAGCCCGCCGGTGACGCGAAGCGTGACCCAGTAGTCTTCATCGGGACGCAGCATGGGCAGGTTGGCCTGGACCAGGCTTTCCGTCGCATCAATCATTTCCTGGCGCGGCATTCCGGGTTCGATCCTGGCGTAGGAAAGGCTCTCAATCAGCCGGTCGATGTGCTCTTCCAGCTTGAAGAGCTTTCCGCCAAAGGTTCTGATCGTGTCAAAAACACTGTCGCCGTAAACCAGTCCCAAATCTCTGATGGATACGGATGCTTCACGCTCCGGAACAAGCGCCCCGTTCACATAGGCAAGCCGGTCTGCCATCTCGAACCCTCCCATTGTTTTGATAGAAATGCAGCAATCTGGCGGCCGCGTGTCATGCTTGTTTGCGACATCCTCAGGGATTGCCGGTAAAACACCGCCATGGGTCGAAGGATGGCATCGGTGGGATACTTTCCTTCAGGCAATGCTCACATTCTTGCGCCGGCCTTATGCGGACTGCGTTGCCCATACCGGTGCGCAAGCAAATTGGAACAGCATCTGTTCACCTCCTGAGCAATTGCCCGCCATCGACCGGCAGGTGAACCCCGGTTAAGAAGCGTGCCTCATCCGAGGCCAGATACAGAGCCGCATGGGCGACGCCCCAGGCGGTGCCCATCTTGCCGCCCAGGGGGATCGATGTGTCCCGTTCCGCAATGCGGGTCTGTTTGTCTTCGGCCTTCTCCGTCAGTACCGCGTCCACGGCCAGTGGCGTATGCATCGAGCCGGGCAGCACCGCATTCGCACGAATACCATGGCTGGCGCATTCCACGTCATCGCTGTTGTCAGCCCGTTCATCCCGGCTTTGGAGGTATTGTAAGCGATGTAGCCATTCCCCGACCATTAGGCCGCGGTTGAGGATATGTTGACGATTGCTCCGCCGCCCTGCGCCTGCATCACCGGCAGGACAGCACGGCAGCTCAGGTACATGCCCTTCATATTTGCATCAAGGATCCGGTCTCAAACCGTTTCGTCATGCGCGGCTGATCCGCGATGCGGGCGCAATCCGCGCCTTGTGTCACATCCGCCTGCAGGGAGCGGGCGATACCCCCTCCTGTTCGATCTGCGCGCAGGTTTCCTGAGCAGGTCTGAGACCCCGGTCGACGACCAGCACCTCGGCCCCTTCGCGGGCGAAGAGCACGGAAATCGCCCGCCCGTTGCCGATGGTTTCACCTGGCGTCTGACCGCCGCCAATCACAATGGCCGGTTTACCACGCAGGCGCATCATTGCTCTCGCGAGGTGACACGCAGGCGGGAGTAGAGGTCATCCCGCTCCACGTAACAGCCGCGCAAATGCCGGGTGCCGCTTTGCAGATCAAACTCCGAACGCGCATGCAGCATCCGGCGGTTGTCGAAGGCAATCAGATCGCCGGGTTCCAGGCGGAACTGGACCACATATTTTGGGTCCTTTACCAGGCGAAGCCACTTAATCAGCGCGGCATAGGCCGCCTCCATCTGGCCGAACGGCACATTCAAGGTGCCGCGTTGATAGACCGCAATACGGATTTCCTTGAAGCTGCCGTCTGGGTTCAGGTCGATCACCGGCCCGTCCTGGCGGTATTCGGTCGATTTGGTGTGATACTTCCAGGTCCAGCGCGTCTCGGTCAGGATACGAAAGGTCTCCGGGTCCTCGTGTCGCAGATCGTCGGCCACGCGGAATCCATCGGTGAAGATACTGTCACCACCAGTCGCATCATTGGCCATACAGAACAGCATCTGCACGCCAGGCTGCAGCTCGCGCGCTGGCAGGTCGGTATGCAACGGCAGGGCAAAGGTCGTGTAGGCCAGGCTGTCATCGCCGGACCGGTCTGCCTCGACCCGGACATTGAAGTAGGGACCGAAGTTGGAGTTGCGGATCGGTCCGATGCGGTTTGCCGCCTTGCCGACGGTGTGTTCTTCAACCGGCAGGTTGCGCAACAGGCCAAGCCCGGTATCGGTGATCGCCTTGACCCAGTCATGCAGCGCATGATCATCATCCAGAACCGTTGGCCCGTCAAAGGTCGGAACGCGGGAGACAAAGGAAGCATCCCAATACTCCAGGCCGCTGTCCGCCGTCATCGTGGGCACCGAACCATCGTAGGTATTCCGGCGCAGCCATCCGGGGTGGTACCGGCTTTCGTAGTCCTCCGGCTGCCAATGCACCACCAGTGCCCCGTCTTCGGCCCGAACGGAGCCCGCATTGAGCTCTTCGGGCAATTCATCCAGCAGGTACAGCTGTTCGCGGGTGGTGGGGTTCAGCGTGCGCTCGGCTGCGCAATTGTCCCGCAGCCAAAGCGCGTGATACCGGCTTTGATACCCGTCCGCCCAGGTTACAGTTACAATCTTCCCATCCGTTACGGCCTGTTCTACGGTGGCATCCAAGGGATAGCTGTCAAAGTCCGGGGTTCTGAGATCGGTTGCCATCTGCTGCTCCTGCTGTATTCCGGGAAAGGTTAAGCCCGGAAAGGAACCCCTGAATTGTTCAAAAGGAGCTAAAAATTGTCAATTCAGCGCGAGCGCTTTCTGCAAACCGAAGGGGTCATATCGTAGTGCCGCCGGAAAGCGGCGTTGAAACTGGGCGCATCGGCAAATCCGCAGGCCAGCGCGATCTCCTGAATCTGCGCCCGGCCATGCTCCAGAAGTTCCCGCGCCCTGCGCATTCGCAGCTCCATGTAGTAGGATGAAGGGGATTGCCGCAGCTCGCGCTGAAACAGCCGCCGCAGCTGCCAGACCGACAGGCCGATGCGGGTGCAAATCTCTTCCACTGTCAGCGGTTCCTCCATATGGGCCTGCATGATTTCGATGGCCTGCGCCAACCTGCGGTCCGAACGCATCAGTTGCTGTTCCCGCCGGGTCCGTCGCGCCAGCTCCCCCTCCGGCGGCGGGCGGTAGGCAAATATATCGGCGACATTACGTGCCAGCTCGGGACCGCATTCGCGTGCAATCAGCGCCAGCAGCATATCAAGCAGCGAGATCACCCCGGAACAGCTCATCCGCCGTTCACCAAGGGTCCACAAGTCTTCGGACAAAAGCGCCTCATCAAACCGCTCGGCAAAGGCCGCACGGGACTCAATATGCAGCGCTGCCTCGCCCTGTTGCAGCAACCCGGCCTGCGCCAAGATGAACGCCCCGTTTTCCACAGCCCCAAGGACAGCCTGCTTGCGGTTTTGTCCATGCAACCAAGCCAGCAGGGCGGGTGTCACTCCGGCCTCCGGCTCCCAGGCAGCGAACACCAGCGCGATGGGGGCATGCAGGATGTCCTGCATCCGCCGCGTCGGTGCAACCGGAAGGCCAGAGCTGGGCATCCCCGCCACGCCTTCCGGGGTCACAATATCCCATGTGAACACAGGACGCAGCGCCTCACGATTGGCGACCCGCAGCACATCCACCGCCAATGCCAAAGCGGACAAGGTGAAACGCGGCACCAGAACAAGAACGATGTGAATGGGAGTATCAGGGCCTGCAGTCATTCCTGAAGTTAGGAATACTTGCCCGAGAATGGCAAGAACATGCTCTGATCCTGCAATTTTGAACGCCCCTGGGCTTTTATCGTTTCTGCAATAAGGAACGGATCATAATGCAGCAGAACTCAACCATGACAGCGGCGATCTTCCGTGCGCCAGGGCAGCCGCTGGAGCTTACCACCCTGCCGCGTCCGGTGCCCGGCCCCGGAGAAGTGCTGATCAGGACGGGAGGTTGTGGCATTTGCGGTACCGATCTTCATGCGGTGAACAACCCGGACTGGCCACGCGATCTGGTGATGGGGCACGAGATCGCTGGCACCGTGGCGGAACTTGGCGCCGGAGTGGCGGGGCCGGCACCGGGAACCAAGGTTGCAGCGATGCCGCAGATCACCTGCGGCCAATGCTCTCACTGCCTGCGTGGCAACAGTGATGCCTGCGCAGATGTGAAATACCCCGGCAATGACGCGGGCGTGCATGGCGGCTACGCGGAATATGTGATCGTGGGGGCACAGGATGTGGTTCCGTTGCCCGCTGATGCCGATCTGACCCTGGCTGCCGTGATGCAACCCATGGCCTTTGCCTGGGAGACGGTGAAGTCGCTGCCGCCCAAACCGCAGATGCGGGCGCTGATCGTGGGCGGTGGACCTGCTGGCCTTGGCATTGCGCAATGGTGCAGGTTCTACGGCATGACCCATGTGGTCGTCAGCGAACGCAACCCTGCCCGGCTGGAAGCAGCCAGTGCAATGGGCGCTACGGCCGTCATTGACGCCAACGCCCGCCCTGACACGATGGCCGCCTATGAAGAGCTGACCAGCACCCGGCCCGATGTGATCTTTGAAATGGTCGGCCTGCCGGGCATGATCCAGCACTGCGCTGATATCGCCGACCCCGGGACCACTTTGGTCGCCGCCGGCTACTGCCAGGAAGAGGATACCATTCGCCCGCACAAGATCTGCGAAAAGCGGCTGCGGCTGATCTTTCCCTATTACCACGGCATCAACGCCTTCCGCGAAATGGTGCCGCTGATGGTGCAGGGGCGCATCGACCCCAGCCCGATGATCAGCCACCGCATCCCGCTAGACGAGTTGCCCGCAATGGTCACCGCCATGCAGCGCCCCACAGATCAGATCAAAACAGTCGTGGAGTTCCCCTGATGCAATATGCCCGTGACGACAGCTGGAACCCGCTGTCGCATCTGCAGGATGTGACCGGCATCGCCGCTGGTGCCGGGGGTCGCATCCACGTTCTGCACCGCTCTGCCGCGCCGCTGACCATCGTCCAGGATGGCAAACCCGTGTCCGAGCATCTGGCGAACATCTTTAGCAATCCGCACGGGCTGACCCTGGGGCCGGACGGGCAGATCTGGATCTCAGACAACATGGATCATACGCTTCGGGTGTTCTCGCCCGATCATGAATTGCGGATGCAGGTCGGCGAAGTCGGGCAGGCTTCCGACACCGGCTATGAGCCGTGGTACGGCGCGGTGAAGCGGTCGGCGGGTCCCTTCAACATGCCGACCAACACCGCGTTGGCGGCAGATGGGTCATTCTACGTGGCCGACGGCTATGGCAACGCCTGCATCCATCATTTCGCCCCTGATGGCACCCTGATCCGCAGTTGGGGCGCGCCCGGTCAGGGGCCCGGAGAGTTCAACCTGCCCCACGGGATCATCGTCGACAGTCAGGACCGAGTTCTGGTGGCCGATCGGGAAAACTCCCGCATTCAGCTGTTTGACGCCGAGGGCGGGTATATCGAGGAATGGCGCGACGTGAACCGGCCCTGCAACTTTGACATGGATGCTGCGGGCAATCTCTACGTCGCCGAGCTTGGTTTCCACACGGGTTTGCCTCCGGGCACGCCCTATGATGCAGACGCACCGCGCCCGCGCATATCAGTGTTGTCGCCGCAAGGCGAACGCATTGGGCAGATCGGCGGGGACGGGACGGCGCAACCAGATCTGTTTTTCGCGCCTCATGACATCTGCGTCGATTGCCATGGAACAATCTATCTCGCCGAAATCCCCATGAGCGCCTGCGCCGACTGGGGACCAAAACCTGACCCCAACCACCACGCCCTGCATCGCTTCTTGAGGAAGTGACAATGCCTGGCGAGGAAAGCAGACACGAAAACGGCTGCTTCAGAACAGCGATTGGCACGTCTGCCCCGCAAACGTACTTTGTCGTCTTTCGCTGCTCTGCCAAAACCGGGCGCATATTCCTCAGCCGGGAAACGAATTACAATTCTCCGCTGGTTGCAAAGTTGAGGAGATTGCAGTGAATTCACGATACGTTCCGGTGTATCAGATTGAGCGCCGCACCGAGGTGAGGCGTTTCCTGGGCGCCCCGCCTGTAAGAGATGAAGGCCTTTGTGAGAAAGGCGGGGGTACCGGGGACACGAACAAGCTGACCGTTCTTGATGTGGCGCTGTGCAATACGGCCAAGGACAAAACCGCTCATTTCTCCGCGAAGGCTGAGGACCCGGGCGATATCGCCGGAATGGGCAAAGGCCGGGGGCGCCAGTCCCTGATCTTCGATCCAGGCGGCTTGCTGTGCGTTGACCTGCTCATTCCAGTCCACACGCACAATCCTGTCTTGCCAATGTGCCAGGCTTTCGGGGGATGTCACGAGGATCAGATCATCCTCGAACAGCTCTTCGCAATGGATGCCGGGCAGCGAGATTTCCTCGTACATCAGTGCGATATCGACAAGCCTGGCATTCAGCAGCCGGCGTGCTTCGGCTGGAAAACCGCTATCCAGCCAAAGTGAGATATCGGGCATCATGTCCCGCATGGCAGCGGCCCATTGCGGAACGAAATCCTGGATAAAGCCATAAGCACAGATCATCCTGACCGATGCTGCAAAAACATTTGCCGCAGAAGCGGCTGACATGCCATCCTCTACAGCTTTCAGGGCTGTATGGGCAAAAGGCAGCAACCGCTTGCCACGTTCCGTTAGGCGCACCCCATATCGGTCACGCGCCAGAACCTCGTATCCAAGGTGATCTTCCAGCGTCTTTATCCTGAGCGTCAGTGCTGGCTGCGACAGATTGAGAGCGTTCGCAGCTTCCTTGAAACTGCCCCGCTCGGCCACGGCGCTAAAGGCTTTCAGGTTGTTCAGCATTTGATCAATCCGATTAAGATTTTCAAATCATGTAGCAATAATCTTCAAAATTGCAAAACCTGATGCAGTGCGTAACCTGCCCCTGTCCAAATAACGGAAAAGAGGTTTCGACGATGCCAGTCCCCAACTTGCCTCCGACGCCGGATGATCATTTTTGGCTGACCGACGTTCCGCTGATCTCGGCCAAGCTGCAAGACGGTATGGCCGTTGTCACTTGGCAGGATGGTGTCAAAAGCCGCTATCACGGTATTTGGCTGCGCGATAATTGCGCCGACCCGTCAAGCACCGATCCGGTCAGTCATGAACAGCTTTTCGAGCTGGACAACCTGCCAGACGATCTGGCGATTGCCCGAGTCGCCGTTTCCCCGAACGGTGCGCTTGAGGTAGCATGGCATCCTGATGGCCATGTCAGCCAGTACCACCCCGGCTGGCTGCGGGCGCATGACTATTCCAACGGCGCCCGGCCCGTGTTCGACCCGGAGCCAGAGATCTGGGAAACCCCGAATTTCCCTCTGCCCAACGTCACAGGCGTGGCCTTCATGGATGATGACACGGCGGTCTTGGACGCGCTTGAAGCGGTGGCACGCACCGGGCTTTGTGTGGTGAGCGACCTTGCCACTGCCCCCGGAACCGTGGCCGAGGTCGGGGCTCGTATCGGCCCGTTACACAGCAGCCATTGGGGCCGTGTGTTTGATGTCAAAGTGGTCGAGGATGCCGCCAGTACAGCCTATACGGCGCTGCCCTTGCCCGCCCATTCGGACTTTCCCAACATGGAGGCACCTCCGGGGCTGCAGATCCTGCATTGTCTGAACACGCCCCCCGCGGGCGGGGAAAGTGTCATGATCGACGGGCTGGCCATTGCCCGTGACATGCGCCGCGACCATCCCGAAGATTTCGACCTGCTCTGTGAGGTGGATTGGGAGTATTTCAACCGGGCGGGTGGCGCGGTTGACGTGCGGCACGCCACACCCGTCTTCGTACAAAACAATGCCGGTGAGGTACGGGAGGTGCGCAGCGCGCCCTTCATGCGGGCGCCTCTGATCTGCGATTTCGACATGATAGAACCCGCCTACCGTGCCTTTCGCCGCTTCGTCGCCGCGCTCAACGATACTCGTTATCGGATGATCATTCCCTTCCGCCCGGGTCTGGCCATTCTGTTCGACAATCGCCGAATTCTGCATTCTCGACTAGGCTTCGATCCCGTTGTCGGACGGATGCGTCATCTACAGGGGTGTTACCTGTTAAAGGACGCCTGGATGTCCCGCCGCCGCGCCATCATCCGCGCACAAACCAAATTACAAGCAAAGGCCGCCCAATGACTAAATATTCTGATGCCGAATGGCAGGATCGCAAGGATGTCGCCGCGCTCTGCCGGTTGATCGCCCTGCACCGGATGCAGGATGCGGCCAATCAGGCGGTGATCCTGCGCAGCTCGGAAAACCCCGATCACATCATCACCCACCGTCTTGGCGACTTTCTGGAGGAGGTCACAGCCAGCAGCCTGATCCGGGTCGATCATGACGGGGTGGACATACATACCGGCGAACAGGCCGAACTCGGTGTGATCGGTGGCCTGAACGGAGGCTTTCTGAATCTAGCCGTGCCAATTTTCGAAGACCGGCCCGAGATCAACTGCCTGATCCATGCCCATGCGAAATCAACTGCCGTGGTCGCAACGCAGAAATGCGGCCTGCGTCCACTCAGCCAACCCGCCTTGTTCATCCTGCCACAGCTTGCTTACTGGCCCTATGTCTTCTTCGAGGACGAAACCTTCCGCGATAAGTTCAGGGACATGTTCCGGGGCAAAAAGGTCTCGCTTACCTACAATCACGGGTTCTACACACTGGGCACCACTCCGGCTGAGGCGTTTTTCCTAACATTCTATCTGGCGCAGGCCTGTGACTTGCAGGTGACGGCCATGTCAACGGGCACCGACCTGCATGAGATCCCGGCCGATGAGGCGGCCATGATCGCAGACCAGATGATAGATGCCGAAGAATACCACTATGACGGTTCCATCGAATGGGGTGGCTGGATGCGCATGGTCGAACGACAAATGCCCGGCTATGCCGACTGAGGCGTTGGCATGTGCGGCTGGAGACCGCATATGTCCGGCTAACCAGGGTCATAGTTGTCATTCGTACACCGTGCAGCATCCAGAACCTGGGCTCGCTGCAAAGGTCTATTGAACGCAACTTGCCCGTCTTCACTAACGCCATGGACGTGGAAAATGGACTTGGCCATGTCAAGGTCAACAGTGCTAACTTGCATGGGGTGGCTCCTCTCAAACGCAGATACTGACACCTGCACAATGGCGCATTGCGCCGCCGGAAGCGGGAGCCATCCACCCCATCTGCTTTGCTGCAGAAAACTGCCGCTGCAAAGTTGCGAACTATGGGTGCCCTTCGGAACCTGACCGGCCCATACTAGACATTCATTGCCACTTTTCTAGCCGCGGCGTACTTCTCCAAAGCGGCCATTAATGAACTACGCAGCATTAAGTGGGCGAAGTTCGACGCGAATCCGGGCCACCCGGCGCTAGCAGCGAATGTATTTCCAGCCGCGGCTATGCGCCGGAGGCGGAACTGCAAAGCTGACAGTGAAGACCATTGCCCCGCCTTGCAAGGGCGCCTCTAAAACGCCTGAGAAATCAGCTTAGTTACTCAGCTCGTATTGCACCTTCGCAATGTCTTCACGGTAAGCGCTGGCCTTGGACCCACTGTTCATTTCCTCTTCGCGGCGCATTTCAGAAGCCAGATAGCAAGATACGAAATGGCCGCCGCCAATGTCCCGGAAACGCGCCTCAGCCCCATCAGGAACGCCACTGGAGGCTTCCGCAACAATCCGGAACTGGTCGCCGTGCGGCTCGACCACTGGATGCAGCGAAGCGTCGTCAAACTTGACCGGCGCAAAGACGGCATCCGGGTCGGGGTGCGGGATCGCGCTCAGCAGCGCCTTGGTATATGGGTGCTGCGGCGAAGCAAACAGCTTGGCCGTCGGCGCGTATTCGACAAATTGCCCGCGGTAGAGCACCGCAATACTGTGGGAAATCTGTGCGACCACCGCCAGGTCATGGGCGATGAACAGGAAGGAGGCACCGGTTTCCTCCTGCAGCTCGCGCAGCAGATCGACGATCTCCGCCTGGGTCGACACATCCAGCGCCGACACGCTTTCGTCGCAAACCACGAACTCAGGGTTCGAAACCAGCGCCCGGGCAATGCAGATCCGCTGCCGCTGACCGCCGGAAAACGCATGCGGGAAGCGCCGCAGATGCTCCAGGTCCAGCTTGCAGCGGGCGGCGATCTCCCGCACCCGTGCGTCGATCTCTTCGCGGTTCTTCATCAGCCCGCCGGCCACCAGCGGTTCGGCAATGATATCGCGCACCGTCATACGCGGGTTGAGCGAAGAATACGGATCCTGGAACACCAGGCTCATCCGCGGCCGGAACGCGCGCAGCGCCTCGCCTGCCAGATCATGAACAGCTACGCCCCCGCCGCCGCCTTCCTTGAAGGTCATCCCCAGCTTCTGCCGCACCTGGCGCAGCTCGCCTTCGGAGGCATGGGCCAGATCCACATCGCCCTTGGCCGTGTGAAAGATCACTTCGCCGCCGGTCGGGTCGATGGCGCGCAGCATGGCGCGGCCCACGGTGGTCTTGCCCGAGCCGGACTCGCCAACCAGCCCGACAGTCTCGCCCTTGCGGATCGAAAAGCTGACGCCCTTCACCACCGGCAGCATCTCGGTTTCGGTGCGGAACAGTTTTTTCTTCTTGATCGGAAACGCGACGCGCAGGTCCTGCACGTCGATCAGCCGGCTGTCCTCTCCAGGCTTTGCCAGAAGGGCCGGCGGCATCACCGTGTCCAGCCGCGGGATCGCGTCCAGCAGCCGCTGGGTATAGGCCTGCTGCGGATTGCGGATCACCTCGCGCACATCGCCGCGCTCGACAATCTCGCCCTTGTACATCACCGCCACTTCATCGGCGATCTGTGCGATCACGCCCAAGTCATGGGTGATAAAGATCATCCCCATGTTCATCTCGCGCTGCAGGTCCTTCATCAGTTCCAGCACCTGCGCCTGGATGGTGACGTCCAGCGCGGTTGTCGGCTCATCTGCAATCAGCAGCGACGGCCCGGCCGACAGGGCCAGCGCAATCATCGCCCGCTGCCGCATGCCGCCCGACATCTCGTGCGGATACTGGTCGATCCGTGCCGACGGGTTCACGATGCCCACTCTGTCCAGCATTTCGATGGCGTATTCGCAGGCTTCCTTCTTATTCATATCGCGGTGGCGCCGGATCGCCTCCGTCACCTGATTGCCGATGGTATAGACCGGCGAGAAGCTGGCCATCGGCTCCTGAAAGATCATGCCGATCTCGCCGCCCCGGATGTGGCGCATCTCGCGGCTGTTGCGATGCAGCTTCTCGATCTCGATCAGCTCCCCCGATTTGCTGGTGAAATGCATCCTGCTGCCAGCCCCCAGGCTGGAGGTGCCGGGCAGCAGCTGCATCAGCGCCTTGGTCGACACCGACTTTCCGGATCCGGATTCCCCGACCAGCCCCAGCGTCTTGCCCCGCTCCACCGCAAAACTTACATTCTTGACCGGCGTCACCAGCCCTTCATCCGAGCGGAAGGAGACCGAGAGGTTTTCGATTTTCAGCATGGTTCCGTCCTCTCCGGTCAATGGTTTGCGCTGTAGGGATCAGCCGAGTCGCGCAACCCGTCGCCGACAACCGTGAAGGCCAGCACCGCCACCACAACGAACACTGCAGGGATGAACAGCCAGGGCGTTTGCTCAATCGCCCGCACCGACTGCGCCTGCTGCAAGAGCACGCCCCAGGACACCGACGGCGGCCGCAGGCCCAGGCCGACAAAGCTCAGCGCGGTTTCCGACAGGATCATGTAAGGGAAGGAAATCACGAGATCGACGATGATGAAGCTGGTGAAACTGGGCAGCATGTGCTGGGCAATCACCCGCCCCGGCCGGGCACCTGCCAGCCGCGCCGCCACCACGTAATCCTCATTGCGGATCGACAGCAGCTGCGAGCGGATGCGCCGCGCCAGCGTCGGCCAGCCGAACAGCCCCAGGATCAGCGTCATCGCGAAATAGACCTGCGTGGTCGACCACTCCTTCGGCATCGCCGCGGCAAGTCCCATATATAAAGGAATGATCGGCACCACCCGAATCACCTCGGTCACCCGCTGGATCACATTGTCGATCAGACCGCCGAAGTATCCGGCCACGCCGCCGATCACCAAGGCCAGCACAAAGGAGATCAGCACCCCCAGCACCCCGATCGACAGCGAGGTGCGGGTGGCATAGATGGTGCGGCTGAACACGTCGCGGCCCAGGTCGTCGGTGCCCCAGAAATGGAGTTTCTGGTCTGTGTCCGGGCTCAACCCCACCAGATGGCGGTCGGTCGGAATGAATCCCAGCAGCTTGACCGTCTCGCCCTTTACAAAGAACTGCAGATAGTGGCGCACTTCCGGGTCCGGCACCGATATGGAGCGCAGCGTGACCGGATCGCGCTTGGTCTTGGTGCCGTTGACGAAGGGCGCAAATGAACAGCCGCCCGCATCACAGAACTTCGGCACCTGCGGCGCGCCTTCAATATACTGCGTGTCCCGCGTCACCGGACCATAGGGCGCAACAAACTCGGCAAAGATCCCCGCCAGCGCCATTATTCCCAGCAGCGCCAGCGCCACCATCGCCGCCCGGTGGCGGCGGAAGCGCCACCAGATCAGCGTCCACTGCGACGCCGAGTAATACTTCAGCTCTGCGGCCCGCGCCTTGGCGTCTGCCGCGGTTTGCCCGCCCATCGGATTGCTTGCGTCACTCATGGATCACACCCCCAGTTTGATACGCGGATCCAGCCACGCCAGCAGCAGGTCGGAGACAAAGTTCATAAACACGATGGCAAAGGTCAGCAGCAGCAGGATCGCGCCCGCCACGTTCATGTCGAGATCGAGGTACGCTTTCAGCAGCAATTCCCCCAGCTCGGTCAGCCCCAGCACCACCGCCACAATCGGCAGTTCCGAGAAGATCCGGTTCACGTCAAAGCCGATGGTGGACACCACCGGGTTGATCGCCAGCCGGGCCGGGTATTTGATCAGCAGTTTCGCCTCCGGCACCCCGCGGGCCCGCGCCGCGGTCACGGACAGCTTGTTCAGCTCATCCGACATCGTCGCCCGCACCGTCTGGATCTGATAGGCCACCGCCGACCAGGCCAGCACCACTGCGGGCAGCCACAGGTGCTTTGCCATGTCCCAGGCCTTGGCCGGCGACCAGGGCGCATCGCGGTACTGGTCCGAAAACAGCCCGCCGATGTCCGCCCCGAACCAGCGGTTGGCAAAGTAAAGCATCACCAGCGCCAGCAGGAAGTTCGGCAGCGCCAGCCCGAGGTAGGAAAACACCGTGAGGCCGTAATCCACCGCCGAGCCACGACGCACCGCGGCATAAATGCCGACGGGGATCGACACCAGATAGGTCAGCAGCAGGGTCGAGAACAGAATGCCCGCGGTCAGCCACACCTTGTCGCCGATCACTTTGGTGACCGAGGTCTCAAAGGCAAACGCCTGGCCAAAGTCGCCGCGCAGGACGATGCCGCCGATCCAGTCGAGATAGCGCAGCAGCATCGGCTTATCTAAACCCAGGTCGCGCCGGATTGCCTCAATATCCGCTTCGGTGACATTCACCCCGGTGCCGGAGTACTTGCGGAACGCATAACGGTCCGCATAGTCCCCGGGCGGGATTTCCATGATCAGGAAGACCATCACCGATACCATGAGCATGGTGATGACCATCCCGGCAAATCGTTCCAGTGTGAATCTCAGCAAAACGGCATCTCCCCTATCCGTCCCCAAAGGGCCAAAACCGGAGCGCAGGCGGGCTGCGCCCCGGTGTCTTGTTCAGGCCGGGGCCTGGATTACTGCTGCAGCCACCACTGGGCAGGGCGGTAGGGATAGGTCCAGTAGAAGTCGTAGGTCTTGGACTTGATCGGCTTCACGTTCTGCAGGTCGTTGCGGTGCAGGAACGGGGCCACGATGTCGCCAACGGTGCCGATTTTCAGCATGTTGTCGGTGTGGATCTTGACGATCTCGCTGCCCAGTTTGTTGCTGGCATCTGTGCCCATTTCCACCTGAATAAACTGCTCAGACAGGTCCCACAGTTTCTTGATGTCGGCCGGCGGCTCGATGCCTTCGGACCCGCCGCTGGTCTTCCACGCGGCCCAGCCGAATCCAGTGCCTGGGTTGAAGAAGTCGCCAAAGGGCGGAACAAACACGGTCACGTCCTGACTGATGGTGGGGCCGGCGTTGCCGTCGTATTTCCACACGGTCAGGTCCAGGTCATTGTTGTTGCCCGACGCGCGGTATTCGTCCGAGGTCACCTCTTTCAGGTCAACCCGCACACCCACGGCAGACCAGTAGTCGCGGACCAGTTCCTGCATCTTCACCGGCGCGCCTTGCGAGGAGTAGACCAGACGCACAACCAGCGGCTTGCCGTCCGGGCGCTCCAGGGTGCCGTCGCCATCGGCGTCCTTCAAACCCATTTCGGCCAGCAGCGCCTTGGCCGCTTCCGGATCGTAACCGATATCGCGGTTCAGCACGTCGTCCGAGACAAAGGACACGGTCTTCGGCTCGGCCGGCACGCCCTGCATAGGCTTGCCCTGGCCCAGGTAGACGATTTCGTTGATCTCATCGCGGTTCATCGCCAGCGACATCGCGCGGTTGAAACGCACGTCGCTGAAAATTTTGCGCAGAGCTTCGTCCTGGTGGGTGCGGTTGAAGGAGTAAAAGACGTTTTCGCCAAATGTCGGGGCGAAGTTAATGGTGTAGCCGCCCTTGCCTTCGTTCTCCTTCAGCAGCGGGAAGTCTTCCAGGAACACGGCCTGCTGTTTCCAGACCACTTCGCCGTTCATGATCTTGAGGTTCTGAACCTCTTTGTCGCCCACATAGGTTTCAACGATCTCGTTGATGTAAGGAAGCTGGTTGCCGGCAGTGTCGACCTGGTGGAAATAAGGGTTCGCTACCAGCTTGCGGCCTTCGGCGGTTTCCTCGACCACGATGTAGCTTTCCAGCGTCGGCACCACCGCGCGGCCGATCTGGGCGGCCTTTTCTGCGTCTTTCAGCAGCGGGCTGGGCACGTCTTTCCAGTCCGAGCCGCCATAGTAGAAATCAACAGCCGCCGCGGCGTTTTCAAAGCCGTATTCCTGTGCCAGCGCTTCGGCATTCGCGTTGTGCCTGGGCATAAACTGGCCCAGGAAATGCTTGGGCTGGAACGGCTGGCCGTAGTCCACGGCAAAGCGGTTCAGAATGCCCGGAGTCGGCACCGGGAAGGTGAACTTGACGGTGGTGGCATCCAGCGCTTCAACGGCCGCCTTCTCACCGGCAAACAGCCAGCGGTCTGGAGTTTTGTCATAGACGTCAGCGTTATAGATGATGTCTTCCATCCAGAACACCACGTCCTCGGCGGTGAAGGCTTCGCCGTCCGACCACTTGTGGCCCTCGCGCAGCGAGATGGTCAGCTGGGTGTAATCCGCATTCCATTCCCAGCCCTTGGCGATGTTCGGCACCACGGTCTGCAGGTCATCGGCATAGCGGACAAAATTCACGTGGCGCACCGACAGCAGGTCCGAGGTCCCGGATTCGGTGCCCTTGGATAGGCCAGTGATGGCGCCGCCATACTGGCCGACGGTGTCATAAGGCATCACCACCAGCGGCTCGGCCGGCAGGCGCTTGGCCACGGCGGCCAGTTCGCCGTTGCCTTGGATGCGGGCGTTCAGATCGGCAATCGCCGGGTTCTGTGCGAACGCCAGCTCGCAGGATGCAGCCGATTGCAGTTCCATCAGTTCCAGTTGCTGCGGGAACGCGGGCTTCAAGCCCATCGGATCAGCAACGGTTGCGGCCGGGCAAGCGGCCATGACAGGGGTGCCTAGCGCAGCCAAGGCGGTGAAGGAGAGAAGAGAGGTACGGAGTTTCATAGCCATCCCAGCGTTTTGTGTGATGCCGGGATGGCTAAGGCTTCATGTTAACAAATTTATGATAAATCTGGCAGAATAGAAAAAAGCTATAAAGAAGCAGATGACAAAATAGCTTCACAATCGCGCAACTCTATGGCGATCCGAAAGAAACGGTCCACTGCTGATGTGTTCCGCATGGCCGGAAGGCACGCGAGAAAATGGTAGGCGGTCAGGTTGTTGTCCTGTATCGGAACAAATTTGACACCAGCCTCGCCTTGGCATTCCTGGGCGAAGGCGACACCAACACCGGCACCGGATTTTACAAGTGTCCGGATAGACCCCCAGGATCCAAGGCCAAGAACCGTTGACAGGTTGACTTGCGCAAGCCGGGCCGCTGCATCGAATATCTGACGGGTCGAAGAAGACGGCTCTCGCTGAATCAGTTTTAGCTCTGCAGCTTCGTCCCAAGTCGCGGTCCCAGTCAAAGCCAACGGGTGGGCCTCCGGCACGACCAGACCGATCTGCGTCTCCGCCATCTTCACGCCGTCTAGATCTGGGGGAAGCTCTTTTGCAGTGACAAACCCCACATCAAACTCGCCTGCATAGAGCAGCGGCAACAGGTCGTGTGAAGCTAACGCACGCGCGGTCACCGCCACTCCCGGGTACGCCCGAACAAACTCTGCAATCGGCGGCATCGCGATCTGATAGGTCGTATAGCCGATCTGAAACTTGCCCGAATGCAGATCACGTCCTGATAGCAGCTGATTGTCGATTGAATCTCTTAGAGCAATCAGCGCTTTGATATCCCCTCTCACCTTGTCGAGAGCCGATGTTGGGGTAATTGTGCTTCCCGATCGGTCAAGCAGGCGGCAACGGTATTGCTGCTCCAGCGAATAGACGAGATTGGATACCGTCGGCTGCGACACGCCAAGCTCGCTGGCAGCAAGCGTGAAGCTGCCAAGCCTGGCCACCGCCTCGATAGCCTGCAGTTGCTTAAGGCTAATTTTTCCCTTCATGCCCGCTTCCACCAGTCTCAGGAATGCATCTTGCTACGCACGCAAATTTTCATTCGCAACCTTTATCCGTGGTGTTTCGCCCGCTCTAAGTTCTCATCCTTTTTGATGGGGCTGAAGTTAAATTTGATGGTAAGCGCCATGAATTCCAGCTTGTAGCCAAGCCGCAGTTCGCGGCCCAAAGCTGCTGCCCAAGACTTCTTAGCTTTCTGCATTGCAGCTTCCCCAGAGCAGTCATTCGCAATCAGGTGCAGCGATTCAGGACCGCTCAAGCACTACAGTCAGAAAACTGACCGTTTGCCGCTTGAATTGCCTCGTTCGGAACTGTGAACGTTTTGTGCGGGCACGCCGACCTTGCATAATCTCTCGTAGAGCTCCATCAGCCAATCTTCCAACTTTAGCTGGCCTCTACACTTCGCTTCCCGAAAGCAAGTTCGCTTTCAAAGCGGCAAGCAGATTGTCCAGGTCTTCCCGGTTCCGCGCCCCATATTTCAAGCCCATCACGACAGTGACGAAAAAATGCGCCTGCTGGGGAACCGAAAGCCCCTTTGCCTCAAACGCTTCAGCGTAGGGTTCGAGGAGTTCCTTGATGAGCAACTCGTGCCGGTGATGCGAGCGGGCGATTTCATCTTTGCCAGCTTCATTGTGACCGGTGATCAGATCCTCTGCATCGCCTGCTGTCTGCAGCATCTCAAAACTCTTGATCACGGTTTCTGCGAAATAGACATCGAGTTCTTCTGACAGGGTGGTGCATTCAGCCAAGCGCGTTCGGACCATTGTCAGGTTCCGGTCAGTGATTGTGCGGATCGAGGCGCGGATCAGCTCATCTTTGCCCCCGAATAGATCGTAAAGCGTCTGCCGCGACACGCCCGCTTCAGCCGCAATGTCATTCATAGATGTCTTGCGCGCGCCGAACCGCACAAAGCAGCCAATCGCGGCGGCGACGATTTTTTCTTCAGTATCCGTCAGGGGCTTGGGCTGCATATCGGTCATGACAGTCACTTAAATCGGCCTCCGTCACTTGACAAGATGGGCTGCAGTGTAAAATACAGACATACAATAGTAGTACAATTGTAAAGTCAGGAGAGGCGCATGCCCCAGACAGTTCTCATCACCGGCTGTTCCAGCGGCTTCGGAAAACTGATCGCACATACATTCCATGATGCGGGGTGGAACGTGGCGGCCACCATGCGCAATCCCAGCGCAGAGAGCGGCCTGTCAGGCGGTCCGCGCATGCTGCTGACGCGGCTGGACGTTACCGACCCGGAAAGCATCGCCGCCGCATTTGCTACGGCATATGAAACCTTTGGCAGCCTGGACGCGGTGGTGAACAACGCAGGTTACGGCGGCTCCGGTCTGTTTGAACAGTTCAGCCCTGAAGATATTGAGGCGATGTATGCCACCAACGTCTTCGGCCCGATGAATGTGATGCGCCAAGCATTGCCGGAAATGCGTGCGGCCGGGAAAGGGGCCATTGTCAACGTGACCTCGATGGCAGGCCATCTGGGACTCCCCGGGAGCGCAGTCTATGCCTCCAGCAAACACGCCTTGGCCGGCCTGACTGAGGCCATGGCGCTGGAATATGCGCCATTTGGTGTGCGGATCTATGACGTTGCTCCAGGGGCTTATCCAACCACCGGGTTCGATGAAGCGGTGGACAAACGTTTGGACAATGGGAACGCGCAGCTCGTCGCCTTTTCACACCAGCTGCGCGAACAGATCGGCATGGTGGGCAAACGCATGGCCAGCGAGGGCGGTGCGCTGGCCGACCCGCAGGAAGTCGCGGATCATGTCCTGGCTTGCGTTGCGGGGGACCGGCCGATCCATACGCCCAGCGGCTCCGATGCCGAGATGCTTACGGGCATGATGGGGCAGCAGAACCGCCAGGCTTTCTTGGACCAGCTGAGCGCAATGCTTGTGCCTGCGGAACGAAACACCTGACAAGGAAGCGAACCAATGTTTGGAAACATGATCTCGAACATGATGGTCAAACCGGGCCAGTCGCCCCTATTCGACACGCCGGAAAATCACGGTCTCGACTATGAAGATGTCGCATTCAAAACCGAGGATGGCGTGACCTTGAGAGGATGGCTGATCAAGGGCGGCAGCGGCAAGGTAATTGTTCAGACCCATTTCGGGGTGCAGTGCAACCGGGGGGGCTGGACGCCCAAGGGGCATGGACCGATCACGCCCTGGAAGAAAGACATCCAGTTCCTGCGGCAGGCCAAGTTTCTGGCGGATCAGGGATATTCAGTGCTGATGTATGACATGCGCGGCCATGGCGAAAGCGATCTGGGTCCGATCCCCTGGGTCAGTTGGGGGCCGGAAGAAGCCAAGGACGTGATTGCGGCAGTGGATTTTGTGATCGAGCGTTTTCCCGAGGCTTCGGTAGGGCTGTTGAGCATCTGCATGGGCGCAGCCTCGACCACCTATGCCTATGGCCGGGAGAACGGGCTGGCGCAGCGGACAAACGTCAAAGCGATGATTGCCGTCCAGCCGCTGCTTTACACCTGCTTCATGGAAGCCCTTGGCATGCCTGGCTTCTTGGTGCGTGCAGGCGAAAAAATCAGCGAAAAGCGGCTGGGGTTTGACTTGGCCCAGCCCAATTTCATCAATGACGCGCCCAAGATCACTGTCCCCACCTTGGTCGTGCAGAACACCAATGATCCCTGGACCCGGATGGGTATGGTCAAAGACTATTTTGACGCGCTTACTGCCGAGAAGGAGCTGAAGCTGCTTGATCTCGAGAACAGCCGTTTTGCTGCCTATGACTATGTCGGATCCCATCCCGCGGATCTGATGGGCTGGTTCGGCAGGTTCATGTGATGCTGTGGACCATTCTGAAATGGGGAGTGCCTCTTCTGGCCATCATTGCGGTGGCAGGTGCCTTCACCCGCAAGACTTTTCATGTGGAAACCATCATCGCGGCACCGCCGGAAGAAGTCTGGGCGGTGCTGACGGATGCTGCGGCCTATCCAGACTGGAACCCCGTTTTTGTGGAGGTTCAGGGGAGCTATGGAGAAGGTGCCGAAATGCTGAATATGGTGCGCGATCCTTCAGGCAAAATTCTGAAGATGACCGCAACCGTTGCCACCCTGGCTCCTGCCCGTGAGTTGCGTCAAAAGGGCGGCATCCCCGGCATTTTGACATTTGACCATCAATGGCTGCTGCAGCCGGTTGAAGGAGGCACGCGCGTTATTCAACACGAGACCGACCAGGGTATCGGGCTGTGGTTCTGGAATTCAGATTGGATTGAAGGTGCCTACAGCAAAGTTGGCGATGCTTTGGGTGCCAGGGTTGTTGCAGGCAGCAAATAGCACACGCTTATCAGCTTGCACTTGGCCTCACCCAGAAAGATCCCGCAATGCGCAATAGCTTAAGATACCTGTTGATTTGCCTGATCCTTGGTTTTGGGGCCAAGTGGACCTTCACCAATTCAGAGGACACCCATGCCGTGGCCGTGAACAAGCCCTATCACCACTTACCAGATGGCGGATACCGCAACCCGCCAGGAAGCCCTGACCGGGATGCTACATTCGGGGAGATGGTTGGGTTTATAGCTGGAGAAATGTTCTCTTCCCGCGAAACCAAAGTGCCGGAAGACCACGTCCTGCCAAAGGCTGAGTTTGAGCGCCAGTATGCGGCGGCTGGTAATCCCAGTGTGACATGGCTCGGGCACGCAGGCTTCATAATCAGGCTGGGGGGCCAGATCATCCTGACGGATCCCTTTCTCAGTGACGTGGCAGGGCCCGTGGGCATTGGGCCCAAGCGATACGCTCCCGCTCCACTGAGTGGTGCCGAACTGCCCAAGGCCGATGTTTTGCTGATCAGCCACAATCATTACGATCACCTGGATGCATCCACCATTGAGGCCTACCCCTACAAGGAGGAGACGCAGGTAATTGTGCCCCTTGGCCTGGCGCCGTTTTTCACAAAGCGGGGCTACACAAGGGTGACAGAACATGACTGGTGGCAAAGCTGGCAATCAGACGGCATTGAGATCACCACCCTGCCTGCGGTGCATTTCTCGGGCCGGGGTATTGGCGACCGCGGAAAGACTTTGTGGGCCAGTTTCGGCATTTCCACGCCGGAAGGGAAAATCTGGTTTTCCGGCGACACTGCCAATGGAGCCATCTTTGAAGAAATCGGCCGCCGGGCTGGCCCGTTTGACATGGCGCTAATTGCCATTGGAGCCTACGAGCCGCGAAACATCATGAAGTCAGTCCACGTCACTCCTGAAGAGGCAATAGAGGTTGTGCGCAAGGTGGGTGCCCACCGGGCAATTGGCATGCACTGGGGCGTAATAATGCTGACACCTGAAAACCCCTTCGACGCTCCGCAACGATTCAAACTTGCAGCGGAGAAACAGGGGCTTGGAAAAGAAAATGCACTCATCCTTCGCGTCGGTGAAAGCATCTCCATGTTCTCCGAAACGCTCGCGGCTGTTCACACGCATGGCAACAGGTAGCATGCATCGTTCAGAGCACAGCTCCGCCTTGGTAACAAACCGAGGTCGACCCACAACTACCCTTCAGAAACAAGTCGGCATGCTGCGGCGCGGCCTGTCATACTGGCCATTCGCTGCAGGCGCGAATTTTTGACAACACCAAATTCACCCTATGCGGACATCATGGCACTGCAGCGCGGACTGTGGCAGCATCCTGGCATGATCGAATTTCGTACTCTCGTCGATGACCATCCCGACCTCGCACATTCTCCGCTGCTTCGGAGCGCTCTACTTACTCTGCAATATGCGCAAGAGCACGGATCAATCGGTTTGACCAAAACCAAGGCCTTCAAGCGTGTCTTCGTCCATTGGGCCGTCGAGCATTTCGACTGGCCGGGGAAAAGTGCAGAAGAGATGTTCCGCTACAACAAAGTGATCAATGAGTATGAATTTCCCCCGCTCGAAGTTTTGCATTTCCTGCTGATTTCTTTGCGTCTGGGTCGTTACTTCAAGGGTGAGTTTCGGCTGACCAAGAGTGGTACACAACTGGCGCAGGCCCCTGGCCGCCTGTTTTCTGAGCTGATCCCATACTTTGTGTTCCGCATCGATCACGCTTCCTATGCGCGCTTCGACGAACGCCCCATCGGAGAATGGGACGTCTGGATGAATGTGATTAACGTGGAGGCCGATCATGGCACGACCGAGGCTGCTTTGTTCGAAGCCTTCTACGGTGAGCAACAAGATTGGCACACCGCGGGGTGGCGAGAGATGGCCGCGTTCTCATCTTACGTGCTGCGGCCGCTCGAATGGGCAGGATTGCTACTCGAAACCCGCGAAGACGGCCTCGCCAAGCAGGTGTGTCATGTGTTTAAGACCCCACTCTGGCGCAGCGCACTCAACCTTGACACCGATGACATGCTGCAACCGATGCTTGTCCAGTGAGGTGTTTTTGACTGCTCCGAAGATGCAACGCTTATTGCGTATGATCCGGCCCATAGGGGACATTCGTCGTAACCCACCATCGTATTGCATCGGTCGCCAAAGCGGCCATTGGCAACCGGGCGCAGCATTTCATCTCAAGAAAGGCCTTCGCCGGGGACTTTCCAGACTTTCGCCGCGGTAGCGAGAAGCTAGCGGATTCTAGTTCTCTACTCCTCGCAGCCGACGGAGAGCGTGAATTGTAACCGTCGTTTTCGCCCCACGTTGTAGCGCCCATCCCGTGCTGCGAGATCTTGCACAACTCACAGTGGGGAGTGCGTTTCGCAATGTGCGCTACAAATTCGTTTCTCAAATCGTTGGGCGTCGAGATCTACGCGTCGGGTCACCGGCGGTGGCCGGATGAAGCCAAGGCCCAGGCAGTGGCGGATACGCTCGAACCGGGCGCGACTGTGAATGGCGTGGCGGCGCGGTATGGAGTCTTACCAAACCAGCTGTCGGCTTGGCGCCGGCTGGCGAAGCAGGGGAAGCTGGTATTGCCAGCGGCGGAGCCGGACGAACCGGTCTTCACCCCGCTGGTGGTCTGCGATGTTCCGGAGGAACAGCCGGCGCCGGACATTGCCGCTTCAGCAGAGGTGATCCGGATCGTTTCGGGAGAAGTCAGGATCGAACTGGCGCCGGGCACGCCCGCAATCCGGATCGCCGAGATCGTGCATGCGCTCGGAGCCACGCCATGCTGATGCCCTCGCAGGGCGTCCGGATACTGGTGGCGACAAAGCCGGTGGACTTCCGCAAAGGCCATGACGGTCTTGCGGCGCTGGTGCAGTCAGTGCTGGCCGAAGATCCTTTCACCGGCACGGTCTTTGTGTTCCGCGCCAAACGGGCGGACAGGATGAAGATCCTGTTCTGGGACGGCAGCGGACTTGTGATGGCTTACAAGCGGCTGGAGGAAAACAGCTTCACTTGGCCTGCCATCCGCGACGGGGCGATGACGCTGAACCGCGCCCAATTCGAGGCGCTGTTTGCCGGGCTGGACTGGCGGCGGGTGCGGTCCCTAGAGGCGCGCCGCCCGGCTGTGGCAGAGTGACTCGGGCAGCCGAAAGCCTGCGTCCAGAGAGGCAGACCAGGGTATGCTCCGGACATGTCCAGCACCCCGCCCATCGACCTGTCTGCCATTCCAGAGGACCAGCGTGACGCTGTTCTGGCAGTGCTGCGCGAGCGGGATGTGCTTCGGGAAGCCAACAAACGCCTGGAGCACCTCGTTGCCGAGCTGAACCAGACCGTGCATGGCAAAAGGTCGGAGAAGCTGAGCGAGGACGAGCGGCAGCTGGCCTTCGAGGATCTCGAGACCGCGGTGGCCGAGGTCGAGACGCAGCAAAACACGCAGACATCCACCGGTCCGGCGCCGCGCAAGCCAGCCCGCCGCAACCGGGGCAATCTGCCCAAGGACCTGCCGCGGATCGAGAAGGTGATCGAGCCGGACAGCCTGGACTGCCCATGCGGGTGCGGCGAGATGCACCGGATCGGCGAGGATCGCACCGAGCGGCTGGATATTATTCCCGCGCAGCTCCGTGTCATCGTCACTGTCCGGCCCAAATATGCCTGCCGCGCCTGCGCCGAGGGCGTCACCCAGGCACCGGCCCCCGCGCACCTGATCGAGGGCGGTCTGCCGACCGAGGGCACCATCGCGCATATGCTGGTCAGCAAGTTCTCGGATCATCTGCCGTTATACCGCCAGAGCCAGATCCTGGCCCGCTCCGGGATCGACCTGCACCGCAGCACGCTCGCCGATTGGGTGGGGACAGCCGCCTTCCACCTCGGCCCCGTAGTCGACCGGCTTGCCGAGCACCTGAAAGGATCGGGCAAGCTGTTCATGGACGAGACCACGGCGCCGGTTCTGGACCCGGGCCGGGGCCGGACAAAGACCGGGTATCTCTGGGCCCTGGCCCGGGACGACCGCGGATGGGGCGGCGATGACCCGCCCGGCGTGGTCTTCACCTATGCCCCGGGCCTCGCCGGGCAGAACGCGGAACAGATCCTGCAGGGCTTCGATGGCATCCTGCAGCTGGACGGCTATTCCGGCTACAACCGGCTGACGCGCCCGTCTCGGAAAGGCGGCGCGCCGGTCACGGTCGCGCATTGCTGGGCGCATGCGCGCAGGAAGCTGAAGGAGGTCTTCGACCGCGACGGCTCGGAGATCGCCGCCGAAGGGCTGCGCCGGATTGCGGAGCTCTACCGCATCGAGGGTGAGATCCGCGGTATGGGTCCCGGCCAGCGGCTGTCCTCCCGGCAGACCCGCACCGCGCCGCTGGTCACCGGGTTCGGAGAATGGCTGCAGAGCCAGCGCCGCCGGATCTCCTCAAAGTCGCGTCTCGGAGAGAAGCTGGCCTACATCCACCGTCAGTGGGGCGGGCTGCAGACCTTCCTCCGCGACGGCCGCGTCGAGATCGACTCCAATGCTGTCGAGAACCTGATCCGCCCTATCGCCCTGACGAGAAAGAACGCCCTCTTCGCCGGCCATGATGAAGGCGGCCGCGCCTGGGGCCGCATCGCTTCGCTCATCGCCACAGCAAAGATCAATGGCGTCGAGCCCTTCGCCTACCTCAAGGCCACCCTCGAAGCCATCGCTGCAGGTCACCCTGCCAGCCGGCTCGACGAACTACTCCCCTGGAATTTCCCGCCGTCAAGCTGAAAGCCCGGTGCCCTGCAGGCGCCGCTTACCGTGAATTCGCTGTATCTACGAGAGCAACCCCTCCGATCTATAAAAGAGGTCATTCACAATCAAGAAGGCGATAAGAGTTAGAAATTCAAAGACGCAATTATACCATTTGGAAACCAACCACTGTAGATCACACACAGAACCCGCTGGGTGAACGCTAACCCTGGTAATGCTAGCAAAGAAAACCCGAACGCGAACAGTACGAGCACCACATAAACCCAAAACCGCGAAGTATTCCGGTCCTGCGCGCTGTAGTAGCTACTAAGCACGTCCATCTTCAGTTGGCCGTCGTTATCTTTCCGCAAACCATCTGAAGCAGTTTTTAAACTTTTTGAGCGGTCCAGCCACGGGGCTCTTTCAACAAGAGCTTTTGCTGCGCTTGGTCGTCGAGACTTTATGGTTACGTACATGGCCCTCAGATTTCGAGCCGAAACGCTGTCAAGAGAAGTCGTCACATAGTCTTGTTTATCACTAGCGCTCTTTACCACGGCTGGGGCGAAGACCCTAAATGCGATGGCTCCAAGCCCCAGACACATCAAGCCAAGATACAGTACGTTCAAACGAGTTGGGAAATCGAACCATGGGCTACAGACTTGCGCAAAAGCCTGCTTTTCGAGCAGCCCCCCAAGACCACCTAGATAGTTTTCAATCTCAGCATGGTAGAGAACTAGGGTCTGGACTCATAACCAGTAGATGACAAGAGCGGCGAGAGCTATGGCTGAGAGGAAGACCTTTGGACACCGGTCGTATCGAGTGGC
>NZ_JBSWYB010000023.1:0-66035 GCF_056160905.1 Leisingera sp. ABD4_442
AAGCCAACGTATGTGATCTTCATCTGGCCGCCTCCTCTGTGACGCCGCCAGACTAATGATGCTGGCGCCGCACAAGGAGACATACGGACTTTGCAGACTCACAGCAGCGGCAGGAACGCCCGGATATCTTCCTCCGGCAGCGACCAGTCGCAGACAAAGCGCGCAGTGACCAGCTCCGCGTCCGGCCCCTCCATGCCGCCGTCCCACAGGTGATAGGCCGCACCGGCCTCAAACAGCGCCCGGTGCGTGGCGCGGGGCAGGGCGGCAAAGATCATATTGGCCTGCGGCTGATGGCTGAATTCCGCCCCCGCCGCACGCAGCCCCTCGGCCAGCAATGCAGCCTTGGCATTGGCGGCACGGGCATTCTCCAGCCACAGATCCCCGCTCAGATAGGCCAGCATCTGCGCTGACAGATAGCGGTGCTTGGAAAACAGCTGCGCCCCGCGCTTGCGCCGGTACTCGAACTCCTGCGCGTGTGCAGGGTTGAAAAAGATCACAGCCTCCACCCCCATGCAGCCGTTTTTGGTGCCGCCGAAGGACACCGCATCCACACCCGCCTTCCAGGTCATCTCCGCAGGTGTGCAGCCCAGCGACACCAGCGCATTGGTAAAGCGCGCGCCGTCCATATGCACCGGCAGCCCGTATTCCTTGGCAACAGCGCAAACCGCCTCCAGCTCCGCAATGCTGTAGACGGTGCCGAATTCCGTCACCTGGGTCAGCGACACCGGCCCCCGCTGCGGCCCGTGCACGCCGCGGGTTTCCTCTCCCTCAATGGCGGCGCGCAGATCCGCCGAGGTCATCTTGTCGGCTTCCGTCACCAGCGTCAGCTTGGCGCCGCCCATGAAAAACTCCGGCGCGTTGCATTCATCCATGTTGATATGGGCGGGCTTGGTGCAGAACACGGTCTGCCAGGGCTGGGTCAGCGTCGACAGCGCCAGCACATTGGCCGCGGTGCCGGTCGCCACCAGATAGACCGCCGCCTCCGGTGCCTCGAAGATCTCCCGGATCCGCGCCGTGACCGCCGCCATTTCCGGATCCGCGCCATAGGCCATGGCATAGCCGCTGTTCACCTTGGCCAGGGCCTCCATGATCTGAGGCGAAACCGGGCCGGAATTGTCAGAGGCGAAATGCATGGGGGTTACTCCTGCGGATGAAATTCAGGTGGGTTCGTCGATGATGTGGTCTTCCCACTCGTCTTCGGAAATCTCGAACTCCGACACCGTCCAGCCGCGCACCGAAACGCCGGCCTCATGCACGCTTTCAGGCGTGCCGGTCAGCAGCGGATGCCATTCGGGCAAGGGCTTGCCCTGCCACAGCAGCCGGTAGGCGCAGGTCTCGGGCATCCAATAGGCGTGGGTATCCAGATTCTGCGGCGTCAGCACGATGCACTCCGGGATGAACTGGTGCCGGATCGGATACTGGGCGCAGCGGCAGGTGCTGTCATCCAGCAGGCGGCAGGCCACCCGGGTCAGCGCCACCGCGCCGGTCTCCTCATCCTCCAGCTTGTTCAGGCAGCATTTACCGCAGCCGTCGCAAAGCGCTTCCCATTCCTTCTGGTTCAGCTTGTCCAGCGGCTTGTTCTCCCAGAACCGCTTGCCCAGGCCAGAGCGGTCAATGACGTCCTTCACCGGTTTCATAGCGCCGCCAGCAGGTTGCGCGACTTGGCGCAATCCGCGTCCATCTGTTCAATCAAGGCATCCAGCCCGTCAAACTTCAGCTCCGGCCGCAGGAAGGCGACCAGCCCCACCGACAGCGTCGCGCCGTAAAGGTCGCCGGAAAAATCAAACAGGAAGGTCTCGATATTGGGCACCTCGCCGTCAAACATCGGCCTGACCCCGATGGAGGCCGCGCCAAAGTAGCTGCCCGCATGCGGCCCGTCGAGCACGTCAACCAGCACCGCATAAACCCCGAACCGCGGCTGATGCAGCCCGTCGATCGACATGTTCGCGGTCGGAAAGCCCAGCTCCCGCCCGCGCTGCTCGCCGCCGATCACCACGCCCTCGATCCGGTGCCAATGGCCCAGCATCTCCTTGGCATCCGCAGGCCGGCCCTCGCTCAAGGCATTGCGGATCGCGGTCGAGGAGACCGCATGGGCGGAATATTCCATCAACGGTGCAATGGTGACGCCGAACCCATACTCAGCGCCAAAGCGCTGCAGGTCCGCGGCATTGCCCGCGCGCCCCTTGCCAAAGCAGAAATCGGCGCCCACCACCACATGGCGCAGCCCCAGCCCCCCGGCAATCACGTCGCGGGCGAACTCCTCAGGGCTCAGGCTCGACAGCGCGGTGTTGAAATTCAGCTCATAAAGCCGCTCCACCCCCAGCTTCTCCAGCCGGTGGGCGCGGGTCTCGGCCCGCATCAGCCGGAACGGCGGCGCATCGGGCGCAAAATACTCGCGCGGATGCGGCTCAAACGTCATCACCCCCAAGGGCGCCCCGGGGGCGGCCTTGCGGGCCAGCTCGATTACCGACTGATGGCCCAGATGCACGCCGTCGAAATTGCCGATGGCCACAGTGGCGCCCCGGTCCTGGTCTTCGACGAATTCATAATCTCTGACGATACGCATAGCGCATGCCTATCCGCACCCGCGCGGCGGTTCAAGCGGCCAGTGGCGGGGGAGGACCAAAGCCGGTTCCCCGCCTCGGCAAATCCGGCTACACCTTACCCTGCGGTGGATCCGGGAACGACACATGATTGATCACATCACCTTTGGCGTGGCAGATTTTTCAAAATCTGTGGCATTCTATGACCGGACGTTTGGCCCTTTGGGCATCACACGGCTGTTTACGGCGCCCAAGATTGACCCCGGCAGCGTCAATCTGGCCGGCTTTGGCGATGCCCGGCCCTGGTTCTGGCTGGCAGAGGAGAACGCAACGGCCGGCATGCTGCACGTCGCGCTGGCGGCGCCGGACCGCGCTGCGGTTGAGGCTTTCCATGCCGCGGCCTTGCAAGCGGGCGGTTCCTGCAACGGCCCGCCCGGCTTGCGGCCGCACTACCACAGGGATTACTATGCCGCCTTTGTGTGCGATCCAGACGGCCATAACATTGAGGCCGTATGCCACAACCCGCCTGACTGACGCCTTCTTCAGGCCGCCTCCCGTTGCGCACCCGCCGTACGCCCCCTTCACGCAATCCTCACGTGTAAATGCCATACTCCCAATTGATCGCGTTCACCCGCCATGGCTCCGCGCATGGGCCATGATACGAGGCGCAGGCATCTGTGAGGCTGCCTGCGTAACACCCGGAGACCGGCCCTGATAAAAAGGGGGTCGTCCAGGAGATCCTGTCCGAGCAGGCCCCCGGCGGGGTCTGTCCACCTCCACCCGGCGGCGCCGCCCCCTTAATTGGGACACAGCGCAACAACGGAAGAGAACGAAACAGCACAAACCGGCACAGAAAAACCGCCAAGGGCATACCGCCCCGGCGGCTCATACTGCTGCGCGCAGGGGGCATCAGGCACCCATGCGCTTCTTTCTGGTCGCAAATACTCTGGGGGTGAGCGCCAGAGGCGCGAGGGGGCAACGCCCCCTGCCCAGGCTCCGCACCCGGCTCAGTCGAACTTGCGCGAGGGCGCCATCACCATGGCTTCGCCCACCAGCACCTTCTTGCCGTCCACCATGCAGCGGCAGTCCAGCTTGACCCGGCGCTTGTCGATCACGATGTCGGTCACCTCGACCTCCGCCAGCACCAGGTCGCCCGGCCGCACCGGCGCCAGGAACTTCAGCGACTGGCTCATGTAGATGGTGCCATGTCCCGGCAGCTGCTCGCCGATCACGGCCGAGATCAGCCCGGCGGTCAGCATCCCATGGGCGATGCGGCCCTCGAAAATCGTGTCCTGGGCGTAATCGTCATCCAGATGCACCGGATTGCGGTCGGTCGACACCTGGGCGAATTTCTCGATGTCCTCGTCGGTGATGACTTTGCGCAGGTAGCGCACCATGCCCATCTCAATGTCTTCGATGCAGATGGTTCCGCGCGGCATGTTGTCCAACATCTCATCCTCCGTTCGCCCGGCCCTGATCGCATCACTTGACCGCTCGGCGTTGTAACTTTTGCGCGCCGGATTGGCCGCTTGCGCAACTTTATTACTTTGCAGCTGCAGAAAATCAAGTGATTTCTGACAAAGGAAAACCCCGCCCGATGCGGGCAGGGGTGCAGGGCCAGCTTGGCCGTGAGCGATGATTGCTGCCGGGTTTACCGCAGGAAACCAATGGCATAGGTGGGTGCGGATTGCTCCTGCGCCAGATAGGCCGCCAGCGCATCCGCATCCGGCTGGACTGATGTCTTTGTCTCTCTGGCCGCAAGGCCCCCGGTGATGAACAGGGAATCGATGCCTTCCCCCATGGCGCCGGCAATATCCGTATGCGGCCCGTCGCCGATCGCCAGGATCTCGGAATCGGCAATCCCCGGGGCCACTTCCTGCAGCCGCAGCCGGGCCAGATCATAGATCGGCGGATGCGGCTTGCCAAAGTACAGGCTCTCGCCGCCCATCTCCGTATAAAGCCGCGCCAGCGCCCCCGCGCACCATTCCCGCGTCTCGCCGCGGTCGACGATGATATCGGGATTGGCGCACAAGAGCTTCATGCCCATCTGCTTGGCATAGAGGAAATCCGCCCGGTTCACCTCCGGATCCGCCATCGTGTCAAAGGGGCCGCAGCAGACGATGCCCTCAGCCTCCTTGAGCGGCACCCGTGTGATTTTCACCGGGTTATGGATCACGTGCAAGGGCTCAAAGAACCCGGCGTCGCGCTGCCATTCGCCCATGAAATAGACCTTGTTTCCCACCGCGCCTGTGAACATTGCCGCCCGCGCAGAATCGCCCGAGGTGGAGATCGTGTCATAGGCATCATCCGGCACGTTGAACTGCCCCAGCTGCGCCGCCACCCCTGCGCGCGGCTTGGGCGAGTTGGTCACCAGCACCACGATGCCGCCCTGCGCCCGGTAGGCCTTCAGCGCCGCCACCGCATCGGGAAAGGCGGTGATGCCGTTGTGGACACAGCCCCACAGATCCACGAACAGCGCCTTGTAACGGCTGGAAATGTCGGAAAGGGAGGTGACGATCTGGGTCATGGCCGGGCCTTCGCGCGTGTTTCGGTTGCGGCCAGCTATGGCAGAGACGGCGGCGGAAGGCCAGTGGCGCAGGGCCGGGCAGGGCGCCGCGGCGGCGGCCCAAGGGTTTCTTAATAACTCTCGCATAGGGTGATCGTCAGGCAACTCTATGGTGTGTTAGCGATGTTCCGAAATCTTCCCATTAAAACGCGGCTGGTCTTTACCGGTGTGATGTCGACAGTCTCTGTCCTGGTTCTTGCGGCGATGGCCGTCTACAGCCTGTGGCAAAGCGAGCTGGAGCTGGAACGGCAGATCAGCGCAACCACGATCATCCGGCATGAGCTGATGGCCGACAAGATGCACGACGCGATTGAGGCAGGCGTGGTGCATGCGCTGCTGGCCGGCCCGGCGGCGCCGGCGGCCAAGAGGGATCATTTGACGGCCAAGCTCGCCAGCGACATCCGCAGCCTGCGGGACTCTGTTGCCGCCTTGCAAAAGGTTGAGATGTCGGAGGCAATCCGCAGCCAGGTAACGGCCCTCGCCCCCGCGTCAGAAACATTTATCGAGGCGGCCCGGAATGTTGCAGGCCTGGCCTTTCAGGACACCGCAGCGGCACAGGCGGCGCTGCCTCAGCTGCAGGCAGAATACGGCGCCCTGAACCAGCTGCTGGCGCCCCTGGGCAAGGATATCAAAACCTATGCCGAGGAGACCGCGCAAAGCGCCCGCGCCCATGACATGCAGCTGCTGTATATTCTGATCGGGTTTTCCGCGCTGGCACTGCTGGTGATTGCCCGCAACTCCCGCCAGGTGACCCTGACCATCATCCGTCCCATCGCCCGGCTGCGGAGCGCCCTGCGCGAGGTGGCCGAGGGCGACCTGGGCCTCAAGGTCGCAGACCGGATGCGGGCCGATGATTTCGGGGAAATCGCCAAGGATATCGACGCCGTGTCGGGCCGGGTGATTTCAGCGCTGGAGGAGCAGAACACCCTGCGCGAAGAGAGCGAAAAGGTCATCGAACGGCTGCGCAGCGGGCTGCAGCGCCTGTCCCAGGGCGACCTCAGCGACCGGATTGCCGAGGAATTCAGCGGCGATTACGGCCCCTTGCGGGAACACTATAATGAAACCGTCGACAAGCTGAATGAGCTGATGTCCGACGTGGTGCAGTCCGGTGCCCGCATTCAGCGCCAGTCGGACGACATCCGGACCGCGTCGGAGGACCTGTCGGCGCGCACCGAAAGCCAGGCGGCCACGCTGGAACAGACCGCCGCCGCGCTGGAGCAGATGACCGCCAGCGTCAACTCCTCGGCCCGCAACGCGCAGCAGGTGCAGGGCGCGGTGGAGACCGCGCGCACCGATGTGGAGCACAGCGGCCGGGTGGTCGAGGGCGCCATTGCGGCGATGAACGAGATCGAGAACTCCTCCAACCAGATCAGCCAGATCATCGGTGTGATTGATGACATCGCCTTCCAGACCAATCTTCTGGCCCTGAACGCAGGGGTTGAGGCCGCGCGCGCGGGCGAGGTCGGCCGCGGCTTTGCCGTGGTCGCCTCCGAGGTGCGGGCGCTGGCGCAGCGGTCTTCGGATGCGGCCAATGAAATCAAGGTGCTGATCAGCGCCAGCTCTGCCCATGTGCAGGACGGGGTGCAAAAGGTGGATGGCGCCGGCAAGGCGCTGACCACGGTGGTCACCCAGGTTACCAATATCGCCGATCTGGTCGCAGGCATCTCCTCCGAATCCGCCGAACAGGCGCAGGGGCTCAACGAGATCAACATCGGTGTCTCGCAGCTGGATTCGGTCACCCAGCAGAACGCTTCGATGGTGGAGCAGTCCGGTGCTGCGATCCGCTCCATGAACGGCGAAACGGTGGGGCTGAACCGGCTGGTCGGCCAGTTCGTCCTGCGCGAGGGCGGGGCCGGGCTGGAGGCCGCCGGTTCCCAGCAGCCGGACGCTGCAGCCTGGCAGCAGCCGGACGTCCCGGCAGAGGCGGAGCCGGCCTTTGCCGCGCAAGCGGACGCAGGCATATACGGTGATGCGGCCGGGGACACCCGCTGGGAAGATTTCAACGACGGCAGCGAGGCCTGGCCGCCGGCAGAGGACGCACCGGAAGCCCGCTCTGCCTGAGGGCAGGCGGCAGGCCGAAGGGGCGGCGGGGCCAAAAGGCAATGACAGTTTGCGGCAGTCTGGAAACGGGCTGCCGCAGGCCCGTTGCGGCCTCGTTTTCAGGACTGCCCTCTAAGCGGGGCTGAACCTGTTACAGCCAGATCAGCCCCTGTTTCAGCGCCAGCGCCAGAGCGTGTTCGCGGGTTGTGGCCCCCAGTGCCTTGCGCGCATTGGCGAAATGCAGCGAGACCGCGGCCTCTGACAGGCCCAGCGTCTCGGCGATGCGGGCGGTCATCATGCCCTCGGCCAGCAAGGACAGCACCTCGCGCTGGCGGGTGGTCAGCAGCGGCGTAGCGGCCCCGCCGTAGCGCTCCGCAGGCGGCGGCGCATCCTGTCCGATGGTGCTGGCAAGCAGGGCGGAGAACAGCTGCATCTCCAGCGGGCTGCTGCTGCTGGCGGTGCGGAAATCCGCCTCATAGCCCAGCGTGACATATTTTCCGGCGCCGCCCGGCGGGCCGAAGCGGGTGCAATGCAGGGTGGTGAACCCGGCAGCCTTAAGCCCGTGGGTATAGGCCCGGGCCTTGTCCGCGACCTCGTCCGCGACCTCCGCGCCGCGCCGCAGCGCGCCGCATTCCAGAACCATGCTGCCGGAGCGTTGCGCCAGGTCCTCGACCAGCGGGTCCACCTCGATATAGCCCTCGCACAGGTATTCCTCCATCCAGCTGTCCGGCATGTCGGTGCTGATCCAGCTGATGTCCTTCAAAGTACCGTTGACCTCGGCCACCAGGAGGCTGTTGATGCCCATCTGCCGTGCCAGGTATTGCGCCGCCTGCCAGCGGCCCTGGCCATCCTGCGGGCAAAGCAGGGTGTCCAATGTATCGATCAGAGCATTTTTCATCACTTTCAGCCCCTTAATGCTTGCGCCTTGCTCTGTGCGCCCGTCTCTCTGGCTAGAGCGGCACCAGCCCCTGTTTCAGCGCCAGGGCCAGAGCGTGTTCGCGGGTCGTGGCCCCCAATGCCTTGCGGGCATTGGAAAAATGCAGCGAGACCGCGGCCTCCGACAGGCCCAGTTTCTCGGCGATGCGGGCGGTCATCATGCCCTCGGCCAGCAAAGACAGCACCTCGCGCTGGCGGGTGGTCAGCAGCGGCGCAGGCCCCCCGCCATAGCGTTCCGCAGGCGGCGGCGCATCCTGTCCGATGGTGCTGGCAAGCAGGGCGGAGAACAGCTGCATCTCCAGCGGGCTGCTGCTGCTGGCGGTGCGGAAATCCGCCTCATAGCCCAGCGTGACATATTTTCCGGCGCCGCCCGGCGGGCCGAAGCGGGTGCAATGCAGGGTGGTGAACCCGGCAGCCTTAAGCCCGTGGGTATAGGCCCGGGCCTTGTCCGCGACCTCGTCCGCGACCTCCGCGCCGCGCCGCAGCGCGCCGCATTCCAGAACCATGCTGCCGGAGCGTTGCGCCAGGTCCTCGACCAGCGGGTCCACCTCGATATAGCCCTCGCACAGGTATTCCTCCATCCAGCTGTCCGGCATGTCGGTGCTGATCCAGCTGATGTCCTTCAAAGTACCGTTGACCTCGGCCACCAGGAGGCTGTTGATGCCCATCTGCCGTGCCAGGTTTTGCGCCGCCTGCCAGCGGCCCTGGCCATCCTGCGGGCAAAGCAGGGTGTCCAATGTATCGATCAGAGCATTTTTCATCACTTTCAGCCCCTTAATGCTTGCGCCTTGCTCTGTGCGCCCGTCTCTCTGGCTAGAGCGGCACCAGCCCCTGTTTCAGCGCCAGGGCCAGAGCGTGTTCGCGGGTCGTGGCCCCCAATGCCTTGCGGGCATTGGAAAAATGCAGCGAGACCGCGGCCTCCGACAGGCCCAGTTTCTCGGCGATGCGGGCGGTCATCATGCCCTCGGCCAGCAAAGACAGCACCTCGCGCTGGCGGGTGGTCAGCAGCGGCGCAGGCCCCCCGCCATAGCGTTCCGCAGGCGGCGGCGCATCCTGTCCGATGGTGCTGGCAAGCAGGGCGGAAAACAGCTGCATCTCCAGCGGCGAGGCCGCCTTGGCGCCTGCGGTGCTGTCCTCAAAGGCGAGGGTTACAAATTTCCCGGTCCCGCCCGCAATGCCTGCTGCCCCGTCTGCCGCGCTGTCCACCGTACTGTCCGCCCCGCCGTAGCGCGCGCAATGCATACCGCCAAAGCCCGCGTCCTTCATGCCGTGGTTCAGCGCCCATTCCCGGACACTGCCCGCCTGATCCCGGCGCAGCACGCCGCAGTCCAGCTGCATGCTGCCTGGCCGGTCCGCCAGGCCTTGGACAAAAGGGTCCACCCTGACGTAGTCCTGGCTCAGGTATTCGTCCATCCAGGCGCTGGGCATATCGGTGTTCATCCAGCCGATTTCCTTGAGCGTGCCGTTGATCTCCGCCACCAGGATGCTTTTTACCCCCATCTGCCCGGCCAGATCCTGCGCCGCCTGCCAGCGCGCGCCGGGATCCTGCGGATGCAGCAGCTTGTCCAAAGCATCAATCAAGGCGTTTTTCATAAGGGCACCAACCAAAAATCTACCGCAATTTAACCGGGCAGGCCGGTGCGGCGTCCAGCCTTAGAAGAATTCATAGCCCTATGAATATCCCTAGGTTGGCCCGTCAAAGGCGATCAGGCAATGTCTTTTTCGCGTCCGGCTATTGGCCCGGACCAGCGTTTCCGGCGGGTGCGCGAGTTTTGAGTGAGTGGTGGCAGCCCCTTATTGACGGGGCTACAGATGATCCCGGGCCTGGCGAAGGGCGGGTTCTGGCTGCGCACTTGCCGGGAACCATTTTCGGCGGCAGGCACCGGTATTTTCCCGCCGGGCCGCTGCTGCAAAGCTGCGGCCTGTATTACACGGCTGCCCGTCTTTGGCCGGGGCAGCCGGGCAGCGGTTTCGAGAGCGGACCAAGACTCTCCTGACAAGAAAAAAGGCGCCCCTCGGGGCGCCTTTTACTGTCCGGTCCAAGCGGGCTCAGACTTTCAGGTTCGGGATGATCTGCTTTTTGCGGGACATGATGCCCGGCAGCACCACGGTGTCGCCGACGGCATCGGCGCCAAAGGATTTGGCGGCCACGGTTTTCACCAGGTCGTTCGGCACCAGCAGGGTGGCTTCCTCGTTCAGGATGTCGACCACGAACAGCAGCACCTGATCGACGCCGTCCTCAGCCGCAACCGAGACCATCGACTCCATCAGCGAGGCCTTGCGGTCCAGCACCACGCCCGGCGCGGTGGTTTCCAGCACGGAGACGCGGAACTTGGTGCCGTCGACTTCGTATTCCTTGGAATCCATGCGGATCAGCTCTGCATCGGAGAACGAGGAGACGTCGGACTTGGCGGCAAACATCTCAGCCGCGTATTCGGAGATGTTGATGCCCAGATCCGCGGCCAGCTTCTCGGCCACGGCCTTGTCATGGGCGGTGGTGGTGGGGGAGCGGAACTCCAGCGTGTCGGACAGAATGCAGGTCAGCGCCGCGCCCTTGATGGCTTCCGGCATCTTGGCAGCATCGTCGCCCATCAGGTCGTGCATGATGGTGGCGGTGCAGGCCAGCGGGCGGATGGTGATGTCGATCGGGCCTTTGGTTTCCAGGCCGCCGACCAGCTTGTGGTGGTCGATGATCGCCTGCACGTCAGCGCCGTTGATGTTGGCGGGCAGCTCTGCCGGGTTGTTGGTGTCGACGATGACAACCGCCGCATCATCGGCCACGTCGGCGATGATTTCCGGTTTCTCCAGGCCCCAGCGCTGCAGCATGAAGGCGGCTTCGGTGTTCGGTTCGCCCAGCAGTTTCGGGGCGGCGGCCACGCCTTTCACCTCGTTCAGGTACCAGGCCCAGACAATGGGGGAGCCGGTGGAATCGGTGTCGGGGGATTTGTGGCCGAAAACTTGGATGGTCATGGGGCTGTCCTGTTCATGCATAAGGTCGGAAATGCGGGATTTGCGCGCCTTATAGGGCTGGCGCGCAGGCTTGTCACCCCGCTGATGCTGCAATGCGGCACTGTGTTCAGGGCAGGGGTCAGAACGGGGCCCGTTCCAGGCTGTAGCCCTGCTGCTGCAACAGGTTCAGAATGCCGGCCTCGCCAGGCAGGTGCAGGGCGCCGGCGGCGACCACGATGCGGTTGCCGCGGGCGGCCTCGATCACCGGGATCCAGGCGCGGTTGCGCTGGTCGATCAGCCCGTCCATCGCCTCAGCCCACAGGGTCTCGCGTTCGGCGCGGGTCAGGGCGCCGCTGTTCAGGAAGTCCCTTTCGCTGACAAGGAGGGCGGACAGCGACTGCTGGTCGAAATAGGATTCGACCGTGGTGATGAACCCGTCGGTGCCGCTGCCCAGCAGGGCGGTAAAGGCGCGCAGCTGGCGGACCTGTTCTTCCAGCGGGTCGGCGTCCATCATCCTGATAACGCTCATCGGGTCTTCCAGCGACTGCACCGGCACGCCGGCGTCTTCGGCCAGCACGCCCAGCCGCAGATCAAGGCCGCGCTTGACGTCCTTGTCCTGGCGCAGGCAGGGCGGAAAGGCCATCGACATTGCCAGGAACCAGGGCCGCATCTTGGCCGCCATCCAGGGGGCGATGCCCTGGCTGCGGACCCTGGCGGCCAGATCCTCCCATTCGGCGGCGGGCAGCCGGTCGATCAGGCTGGGGCCTTCGGTGATCAGCACCAGCGAGGGCGTGCGGCCCAGTTCGACCTCAAACGCGGCCTTGTCCTTGGGGCTGGCCTCCATCAGCAGCACGTCTGCCTGCCGGACCACAGGCGCCAGCCGGGCGGCCAGGGCCTCCATCCGCGGGTCATTGATATGCAGGGTGCCAATCACATGCACCGTGCGGGCGCCGCGCCGGGCGATCCAGTGGTTGCCCTCGGCAAAGGGCGCGGCCGCGGTAAGGGCTTCGATCCGGGCGCGCTCCGGGGCGCTCAGCGTGGTGCGCAGATCGGTGCCGGTGCAGCCCGCCCACAGCGCGGCGGGCAGCAGCAGAAAAAACACGTAAAAAATGAGCCGCATGATTGTCTGGTCCTGAATTTGCCGGGAAGGCCTGCCTACCACGGCGCCGGGGAGAGGCTGAAGCCCTTGGATTTGAGCAGGTTCAAAACGCCGTTTTTGCCCGGCAGATGGGCGGCGCCGACGGCGACCACAATGCGGTCCTGCTGTGCCGCCAGAATCGGCGCCATCCAGCGCCGGTTGCGGTCATCCAGCAGGCGGCGGTTGTACTGGCGCCACAGCCGCGCGGTTTCGGCCCCGGAAAAGCTGCTGTACTGGGCGCTGATCCAGGGGGCGAGGATGAAGGAGGTCCAGACGCTCTGGTCGAAATAAGCCTCGACCGGGGTGGCGTCTTCGGGCTTGTCCGACTGCACCAGCTCCAGTTCCAGCTCCAGCATCCGGGCCTGGTCGCTGAGCGGCAGGCTGGCGATGGCCTTCAGCGCCTGCTCCGGCGTTTCCAGCGCCCCCAGCGGGATCCGCTTGCGCTGGGCGAAGCCGGCGATCCGGTCGTCCAGGCCGCGGCGCAGGCCAAAACCGTAGGGGCGGCAGCCGCTTTGCACCAGGAACATGGAAATCGCCCAGGGCTGCATCCGGTTCATGGTTTCCGGATTGGCCCCGGCCACCTGGGCGGTGAGGATGAAGCGCTCCCAGGCCTGGGGGCGCAGCAGGTGGCGCAGCTCCTGGCCCTTGGGCAGCAGGAAGCTGCGGGTCATCGCGGCGGGCATGGTTTCAAGGCGTTCCAGATCCTCGTTTGCGGTTTCCAGATAGATTGCCTGGGCCGCGGCCAGCGCCGGGCGCAGGGTGCGCATCACCTTGGCCATGCGGGCGTCGCCGCCGTGCATGGTGCCGATCACATGAATGGTGCGGGGGCCCTTGGTGGCGACCCAGTGGTTGCCGCGGGAAAACGGGGTGGCGGCCATTTCGCGCTCCAGCCGTTCCTGGGTGGCGGCGGGCAGGTGGTCGCGGTAGTCGATGCCGCGGCACGCGGCCAGCGCTGCAGAGGCCTGCAGGGCCAGGGCAAGTGCCAGTGCAATGGATTTCATCTAATGCCCTTTCCCCGGGTTCCGGAACGCAGGCCTGAGCAAACTGCGGCCTGAACATATGACCCTAGGGCGGGGCAGGGGGCGCGGCAATGGCAAACGCCCCGGGCCCGGCCAAAACCCTGCGGCGCGCGGTGCTGAGTTGCCAAGGCGCGCGCTTCCTGCCAGTCATGGGGCATGGAACGCGAGGATCAGCTTTATGCGCCGGTGAAGGCGCTGCTGGAAGCCCAGGGCTATGCCGTCAAGGGCGAGGTGGGGGCGGCCGATGTGGTGGCCGTGCGCGGCCAGGAGCCGCCGGTGATTGTCGAGCTGAAGCTGAAGTTTTCGCTGTCGCTGTTTCATCAGGCGATTGCGCGGCTGGCCATCACCGATCATGTCTATATCGCGGTGCCGCGGCCCGGGGGGCGGCAGGCGCGGCGGATGATGAAGGACAATCTGGCGATGTGCCGGCGGCTGGGGCTGGGGCTGATCACGGTCTTGGCGGACGGGCGGGCAGAGGTGCATTGCGATCCCGGCCCCTATGCCCCGCGCAAGTCGAAGAAAAAGCAGGCGCGGCTGCTGCGCGAGTTTCAGGCCTTGCGCGGCGACCCGAACGCGGGCGGCGCCACCCGGCACGGGATTGTCACCGCATACCGCCAGGACGCGCTGGCCTGTGCGGCGCATCTGGCCGGGGCGGGCGCCAGCAAGGGCGCGCATGTGGCCAAGGCCACTGGCGTGGCGCGGGCCACCCAGCTGATGGCCAAGAACCATTACGGCTGGTTCGAGAGGGTGGAGACCGGCGTCTACCAGCTGACCGAGGCGGGCCGCGAGGGGCTGGTGCATTGGGCAGAGAGCTGGGAGGCGGAATGATGATCTGCGGATGCGCCTTTGGTGTGCTAATGTGTACGCTGGAGGGATCACCTTGTTTTTATAAGGGTTCATAAGTTTCGGTTTAATTCAGCTCATGCGAATTGCATTTTTTTCCTGTTGAGCAATAGCGGGTCTGCGCCGATGACTGCGCCAGCTTTGCACGAGGGGAGACAGCAATGGCAACTCAGGACATCGACCGGCTTCAGGACCGCTTGCGGGCACAGCGGGTCTCTTTCGACAAGATCCCGGTGATCGACATCGGCGCGCTGAACACGGGCGGCAGCCTGTTTGAGGTGGCCAGGGAAATCCGCTGGGCGCTGACCAACGTCGGGTTCTTTTACGTCAAGAACCACGGGGTGCCGGAGGCGGTTGTGAATGGCGCCTTTGACGAGACCCGGGCGTTCTTTGACCTGCCGTTGCAGGACAAGATGGACCTGCATATCTCGAAATCCGGGATGGCCCTGCGCGGCTATATCGAGATCTTCGGCGAGAACACCGATCCGAAGAAGACCAAGGACCTGAAGGAATGCTTTGATATCGGGCCGGAATGCCCGGCGGGCAGCACGCCGTTCTTTGGCCCCAACCTGTGGCCCTCGGCGCGGCCGCAATTCCAGCAGGCGGTCTATGGCTACCATGAGGAGATGAAAGGCCTGGCGCAGCGCTTGATGCGGGCGATTGCGGTCAGCCTGGATCTGGAGGCGGATTTCTTTGCGCCCAGGATGCAGGATCCGATCACCATCCAGCGGCTGCTGCACTACCCGCCGCAGGAAGGGCAGATCGACGAGAGCGTGATGGGGATCGGCGCCCATACGGATTACGGCAGCCTGACCATCCTGGCGCAGGATGATGTGGGCGGGCTGCAGGTGATGAACCGCGACGGCCAATGGATCGAGGGGCCGCCGATTGCCGGCACTTTTGTGATCAATATCGGCGATTTGATCCAGCGGCTGACCAATGATCTGTATCTGGCGAACCTGCACCGGGTGGTGAATGCCTCGGGCCGGGAGCGCTATTCGATTCCGTTCTTTATCGATGCGGATGCGGATGCGGTGTTCCAGCCGCTGGACAGCTGCGTCAGTGCAGAGAACCCTGCGCGCTATCAGCCGGTGACCTGCGGCGTGCACAAGTTCGGCCGCTTCAAGGACAGCTTTCCGCACCTTAAAGACAAGGCGGCCTGAGCCGGTAAATCAAGGAAAAACAGGGGGCGCTGCGGCGCCCCTCATTTTTTGCCGATTCCCCTGTTGACAAGGCCGCGGGGCATTCCTAGCTTCCCCTCGTTATCACTCGCCGGGTGTGAGTGATAACGGCCCCTGCCAGGGAGCGGGGGCGGAATGAGATAACAACCTTTGAGCCTTTAAGGAGCTGCAAAGATGGCATTGAAACCGCTTCATGACCGTGTGCTGGTGCGCCGCACCGAAAGCGAAGAAAAAACCGCGGGCGGCCTGATCATCCCCGATTCCGCCAAGGAAAAGCCGAGCGAAGGCGTTGTTGTCGCCACCGGCGAAGGCGCGCGCAAGGACAGCGGCGAGCTGATCGCAATGGCGGTGAAAGCTGACGACCGCATCCTGTTCGGCAAGTGGTCCGGCACCGAAGTGACCGTCGACGGCGAAGAGCTGCTGATGATGAAGGAAAGCGACATCATGGGCATCATCGAGTAAGCCGCCCGGCTTCTCTGATCCCCCATATCGCTGAATTACACAGAATTTCTCTAGGAGAGTGAAAAATGGCTGCTAAGGACGTCAAATTCGACACCGATGCCCGCAACCGCATGCTGAAAGGCGTCAACATTCTGGCCGACGCCGTGAAAGTGACCCTGGGCCCGAAAGGCCGTAACGTGGTTCTGGACAAATCCTTTGGCGCACCGCGCATCACCAAGGACGGCGTGTCCGTGGCGAAGGAAATCGAACTGGAAGACAAGTTCGAGAACATGGGCGCCCAGATGGTGAAGGAAGTTGCTTCCCGCACCAACGACGAAGCCGGTGACGGCACCACCACCGCAACCGTTCTGGCGCAAGCCATCGTCAAAGAAGGCCTGAAGCAGGTTGCTGCCGGCCTGAACCCGATGGACCTGAAGCGCGGCATCGACCTGGCGACCTCGAAAGTTGTCGAAGCCATCAAGGCCTCTGCCCGTGACGTGAAAGACAGCGACGAAGTTGCGCAGGTTGGCACCATCTCTGCCAACGGCGAAGCCGAAATCGGCCGTCAGATCGCAGACGCGATGCAGAAAGTCGGCAACGAAGGCGTCATCACCGTTGAGGAAAACAAAGGCCTCGACACCGAGACCGACGTTGTGGAAGGCATGCAGTTCGACCGCGGCTACCTGTCCCCCTACTTCGTGACCAACCCGGACAAGATGATTGCAGATCTGGAAGACTGCATGATCCTGCTGCACGAGAAGAAACTGTCCTCGCTGCAGCCGATGGTTCCGCTGCTGGAGCAGGTGATCCAGTCGCAGAAGCCGCTGCTGATCATCGCCGAAGACGTTGAAGGCGAAGCGCTGGCAACCCTGGTTGTCAACAAACTGCGCGGCGGCCTGAAAATTGCTGCTGTCAAGGCACCGGGCTTCGGCGACCGCCGCAAGGCCATGCTGCAGGACATCGCGATCCTGACCGGCGGCCAGGTGATCTCCGAAGATCTGGGCATGAAGCTCGAGTCCGTGACCATGGACATGCTGGGCACCGCCAAGAAGATCGAAATCACCAAAGACGAAACCACCATCGTCGACGGTGCTGGCGAGAAGGCCGAGATCGAAGCACGTGTTGCCCAGATCCGCACCCAGATCGAAGAGACCTCTTCCGACTACGACCGTGAGAAGCTGCAGGAACGCGTTGCCAAACTGGCAGGCGGTGTTGCCGTGATCCGCGTCGGCGGCATGACCGAAGTGGAAGTGAAAGAGCGCAAGGACCGTGTGGACGATGCGCTGAACGCAACCCGCGCAGCTGTGCAGGAAGGCGTGATCGTTGGCGGCGGTGTTGCCCTGGTTCAGGCCGGCAAGGCGCTGGAAGGCATCGAGGGTGCAAACTCCGACCAGAACGCAGGCATCGCCATCGTGCGCAAGGCCATCGAAGCGCCGCTGCGCCAGATCGCTGAAAACGCAGGTGTCGACGGTGCGGTTGTTGCGGGCAAGATCCGCGAATCCGCAGACAGCGCCTTTGGCTACAACGCGCAGACCGATGAATATGGCGACATGTTCTCCTTCGGCGTGATCGACCCGGCAAAAGTGACCCGTACCGCGCTGGAAGACGCGGCATCGGTTGCAGGCCTGCTGATCACCACCGAAGCCATGGTTGCCGACAAGCCCGCCAAAGAAGGCGCAGGCGCAGCCGGCGGCATGCCCGACATGGGCGGCATGGGCGGCATGGGCGGCATGATGTAATCATCAGCCATCCATCCGGATGACTTTGGGGCTGCCTGCAAAGGCGGCCCCTTTTCGTTTTTCGGTAAGGGTGGCCCGCCTTGCGGGCCTGCCTCCGGCGGGAGTATTTTGGACCAGAAAGAAGCGGGGGGTTAGGAAAGCGGCAGTGCTGTGCGGCGTTCTCCCCTGTGCAGCGGGGGGCATCTGCTGACACGAAGTTTTCATTGGCTGGACAGGCGGTTGCGCGCTAGCTGTTAGGGGACGCGCAACAGGGAGGGTCCGGCAGATGGCAAAACCGGCAGGGCGGAGGCTGGCCCGGCTGCTGCTTGCGCTGCTGGTTGCGGGCTGTGCGGTGTCGCCGGTGGACCGGCTGGCCAAGCCGCCGAACCTCTATTCAACCGGGCAGAACTACCAGGCGGAGCGGGTGCCGCCGGCGCAGCGCACCGTTGCGCCGCGTTTGCTCTATGTCACCAACCGCTCGCAGCGGCTGAACGGGGACGGCACAGTGAATTATCTGTCCGAACGGTCGGATTCCATGGGGTTCGGCACCGCCGAGGTGCAGTTCACAAGGGTTGCGGACTGGCCGGAGCTGGTGGCGCTGACCCATGCGGGCAGCGGCGGGCGGCTGCCGCGGCTGAAGGTGGCGGGATTTCGCGACAGCATCCGGTTTGCCAAGACGCCGCTGGCGGCAGAGCGCCGCGATGGCCGGGTGGTGACGGAGGCGCAGGCGGCGCGGGATTACGCTGCCCATGCGGCGGCCTTCCGCAGCGCGGTGGCGGCAGAGGTGCGGCGGGCAGGATCCGGGCGCATCCTGCTGTTCGTGCATGGGTTCAACAATGATTTCGAGGAGGCGCTGACCACGCTGGCCAATATCTGGCACTACGCCGGGCGGCGGTCGGTGCCGATGGCGTTTTCCTGGCCTGCGGGCAATCCCGGGCTGCTGAAGTATTTCCGCGACCGGGAGGCGGGGGATTTCTCGGTGTTTCACCTGAAGGAGACGCTGGACCTTCTGGCCTCGGTGCCGGAGGTGGAGGATATCGACATCGTGGCCCATTCCCGCGGCTCGGACCTGGCCACCACCGCCCTGCGCGAACTGGTGATCCGCGAGCGCGGCCGGGGCCGGCAGCCGAAACTGACCTTGAAAACGGGCACGCTTATCCTGGCGGCGCCGGACCTGGATGTGGGCATCGTGCGGCAGCGGCTGATGAGCGAGCGGGTCTTTGCGGCCTTCGAGCAGGTCAATGTCTATATCAACCCGGACGACCAGGCGCTGGCCTTTGCCTCGATCCTGACGCGGGAGGCGCGGTTCGGACGGCTGGATGCAGAGGATTTTGCGCCCGGAGAGCTGGCTTCGCTGAAGAAGGTGGGGCTGGTGCATTTCATCCGCGTCGAGGGGGCGGGCGGGGCCGGGCATTCCTATTTCCGCGACAATCCGGGTGCGATGTCGGATATCGCGCTGGCGTTGCGCACGCGGGCGTTCCCCGGCGGCACCCTGCGGCCGCTGGAGCTGGACCAGGACAACATCTGGACGCTGCACCCCGATTACCCGCTGGAGCGGCTGCCGGACCTGGATCTGGAATACGCCAGAGAGGGGCGCTGACATGCGGTTTGCGCTGGCCCCTTGCGGCGCGGCGCGGTAGCCCTGTGCCATGCGCCTGTTTCTGCTTGTCTCCCTGACCATGGCGGCCTTTGCCGCGAACTCCATCCTCAGCCGGATGGCGATTGGTGCCGGGCATATGGATGCGGGCAGCTTTGGCCTGCTGCGGCTGGCCTCAGGCGCGGCGGTGCTGGTGCTTCTGTGCCGGATGCAGGGGCTGGCGGTGCGCCAGGGCCTGGGGGCAAGCCTGAAGGGCGGGGCGGCGCTGACGCTGTACATTGCCGGGTTTTCACTGGCTTATCAGCGACTTGATGCGGGGCTTGGCGCGCTGGTGCTGTTCGGGGTGGTGCAGGTGTCGATGTTCCTGTGGGGCGCGCTGCGGGGCACGCCCGTCAGCGGCGGCCAGGTGGCGGGGGCGGTGCTGGCCTTTCTGGGGCTGGCCTATGTGGTCTGGCCCGATGGCTCCGGTGCGGTGCCGCTGGGCGCGTCGCTGCTGATGGCGGCGGCAGGCCTGGGCTGGGGGATCTACAGCATCCTGGGGCGCGGCGCGGTGCAGCCGCTGGCGGCAACGGCGGTGAATTTCCTGTGGTCCACCGCGATGTTCCTGCCGGTTGCGCTGTGGATCGGCGGCAGCACGGTGAGCGTTTACGGCGCGTCTCTGGCGGTCGTGTCGGGCGCGGTGACCTCAGGCATGGGCTATGCGCTGTGGTACCGGCTGCTGCCGCAGATCCTTCCCGCGGTGGCGGCCACCGTGCAGCTGAGCGTGCCGGTGATTGCGATCCTCGCCGGGGCTGCCCTGCTGGGGGAAAGCATCGGCCTGCGGCTGGTCTTTGGCAGCGCGGCGGTGCTGGGCGGCATTGCGCTGGTGGTGCTGCGGGCGCCTGCGCGCAAGGTTCAGGCGGCGAAGTAGGAACCGGGGGCTTCCCTGTGCCGCCGCTTGCGCTTATCTGGGCCTCATGCGTGATGTTCTGAAACCCCTCCTTGCCGCCGCTGCGGTGCTGCTGCCGCTGCCTGCGGCAGCCGATTGCGTGATCCTGCTGCATGGGCTGGCGCGTTCCGAGACGTCATTTGCGGTGATGGAGGAGGTCTTGCAGTCGCGCGGATACTCTGTGGTGCGGCCGGGCTATCCCTCGACGGAGGAGCCAGTGGAGGTGCTGGCTGATGAGACGCTGCCCGCGGCCTTTGCTGCCTGCGGCGGGGAGACAGCGCATGTGGTGACCCACTCGATGGGCGGCATTCTGCTGCGGCATTGGCTGCAGGACAACCAGCCGCAAAACCTGGGGCGGGTGGTGATGATGGGCCCGCCGAACCAGGGCAGCGAGCTGGTGGATGAGCTGGGCGGCTGGGAGGTCTTCGGCTATCTGAACGGCCCCGCCGGGCTGCAGCTGGGCACAGGTGAGAACAGCTTGCCCAAGCAGCTGCCTCCGGTGGCGTTCGAGCTGGGGGTGATTGCGGGCAGCGAGACGCTGAACCCGCTGTTCTCTGCGCTCATTCCAGGGGCGGATGATGGCAAGGTCTCGGTCGAGAGCACCAAGGTTGCGGGCATGGCGGCGCATTTGACGCTGCCGGTCACCCATACCTACATGATGAACAATCCCCAAGTGATGGCGCAGGCGCTGCATTTCCTGGAGGAAGGCCGGTTCGAGCCAAGCCTGGGCTGGCTGGCGGCGGTGGAAGAAATTATCAGCGAGGCCTGCCAGCTGAATGGCGGCTGCGATGAGGCGGAACAATGACGTTGGAACTGACCCTGCAGGGCGGTGATGTGCTGCGCCCCGGCGGGCTGGAGCGCTGCGGCGGGATCGCTATTGCCGGTGGTTTGGTGGCGGATGCGCCTGCGGGGCGTGTGGTGGACCTTTCGGGCTATCTGGTGCTGCCGGGGATCGTGGATGCGCATGGCGACGGGTTTGAACGCCACCTGGCACCGCGCCGCGGCGCTATGAAGCAGATGGGCGAGGGCATTGTGGCTGCGGAGGCTGAGCTGGCGGCCAACGGCATCACCACTGCGGTGCTGGCGCAGTTCTACTCCTGGGAGGGCGGCCTGCGCGGCCCTGAGTTTGCGGCGCAGGTGTTTGAGGGCATCCAGGCGGTGCGCGGCTCTGTCGTGACTGATCTGATGCCGCAGCTGCGGTTCGAGATCCATATGCTAGAGGATTACGCCGGGCTGGCTGCGAAAGTGGCGGCGTGGCAGGTGCCTTATGTGGTGTTCAACGACCACCTGCCGCATGAGCGGCTGGCGGAGGGCAAGAAGCCGCCGCGGCTGACCGGCCAGGCGCTGAAGGCGGGGCGCAATCCGGAGGTGCACTGGCAGATGCTGAAGGACATGCACGCGCGCCGGGATGAGGTGCCGGGCAGGCTGGATGCGCTGTGCGCAGAGCTGGCGGCGCTGGATGTGCGGCTGGGCAGCCATGACGACCAGACGTCTGAGGACCGTGCCGTCTGGCGCGAACGCGGGGCGCGGATTGCCGAATTCCCCGAGACGCTGGAGGCGGCGGAAGCTGCGCGGGGGGCAGGTGACCCGGTGATCCTTGGCTCACCCAATGTGGTGCGGGGCGGCTCGCACAAGGGCAACGCCTCTGCCGTGGAGCTGATCGCCATGGGGCTGTGCGATGCGCTGGCCTCGGATTATCACTACCCCAGCCCGCGCCGTGCGGCGCTGATGCTGGAACGTTCCGGCCTGCTGGATCTGGCGGGGGCCTGGCGGCTGGTGTCAGAGGGCCCTGCGCAGGTGCTGGGGCTGGCGGACCGCGGCAGGCTGGAGGCAGGCAAACGGGCGGATATCGTGGTGCTGGACAAGGAGAGCCTGCGGGTTGCGGCGACACTGTCCGGCGGGCGTGTGAGCTATTTGTCCGGCGAGGTTGCGTCCAGGTTCCTGGGGTAGCTGCGCCGCGCGTCAGGCCAAAATGCCATCCTTGCGGCGCGTTAAACCGGCGGGGCCGCTTTCACCGGGCTTGTTTCTTCTGGCTGGAAATATCCCGGGCTTTGGGGCAGAGCCCCAAGTCGAGGATGGGTTTGGGGCTGCGCCCCAAACCGTCAGCCTTCCGTCCGAACCACCCGGTTCACATGGCCCATCTTGCGGCCCGGCTTGGCCTCGGCCTTGCCATAGAGGTGGATGGCGCAGTCCGCCTCTTTGGCCAGTTCCGGGATGCGGTCCACGTCGTCGCCGATCAGGTTTTCCATCACCACGTCGGAATGGCGCTGGCCGTCGCCCAGCGGCCATCCCGCCACGGCGCGGATGTGCTGTTCGAACTGATCCACGGTGCAGCCGTTTTGGGTCCAGTGGCCGGAATTGTGCACCCGGGGCGCGATCTCGTTGACGATCAGGCCCTGGGGTGTGACAAACAGCTCAACCCCCAGGACGCCGACATATTCCAGCGCGTTCAGGATCTTGCCCGCCATCAGTACTGCGTCCATACGCTGGCCGGTGCTCAGCTTTGCCGGCGCGGTGGTGGTGTGCAGGATGCCGTCGCGGTGGACGTTTTCGCCGGGGTCGAAACAGGCGATCTCGCCAGTGGTGCCGCGGGCGGCAATGACCGAGACCTCGTGGCTGAAATTGACGAAGCCTTCCAGGATCGAGGGGGCGCCTGCCATGGCGGCGAGCGCCTCGCCTGCGTCCTCAGCCGCCTTGATGCGGGCCTGGCCCTTGCCGTCATAGCCGAAACGGCGGGTTTTCAGGATCGAGGGCGCGCCGATGTCTGCGAGCGCCGCGTCGAGGCTGGCCTGGTCGGTGATGTCGGCAAAAGGCGCGGTTTGCAGGCCGAGGTCCTGCAGGAAGGTCTTTTCCGTCAGGCGGTCCTGGCTGATCCGCAGCGCCTCGCGGCCCGGGCGGATCGGCTTTTGCGATTCCAAGAGGTCCAGCGCGGAGGTCGGGATGTTCTCAAACTCATAGGTGATCACATCGACAGAGGCTGCAAAGGCGGCCAGTGCCTCTGCGTCCTCATAGCCGGCGGTTGTCACGCGGTCGGCGACATGGCCTGCGGGCGGGTTGGCGCCCGGTTCGAAGATATGGGTCTTGAAGCCGAGGCGGGAGGCTGCAACCGAGAGCATCCGGCCCAGCTGGCCGCCGCCGAGGATGCCGATGGTGGAACCGGGGGCGAGCACATCAGTCATCGGAGGGTTCCTCAGGGATGGAGGCGGAGAGGGCCTCGCGCCAGGCGTCCAGGCGTTCGGCCAGGGCGGGGTCCTGCAGCGCCAGGATGCCCGCTGCCATCAGGCCTGCGTTGGCGGCACCGGCGGAACCGATCGCCATGGTGGCAACCGGGAAGCCCTTGGGCATCTGCACTATGGAATAAAGCGAGTCGACGCCGGACAGCGCCCGGGTCTGGACCGGCACGCCCACGACGGGGACGCGGGTTTTGGAGGCGACCATGCCGGGCAAGTGGGCCGCCCCGCCGGCGCCTGCGATGATCACCTGCAAGCCGCGGTCTGCGGCGGATTTGCCGTAGCTCCACAGCCGGTCCGGGGTGCGGTGGGCGGAGACGATCCTGGCCTCGTATTCAACGCCCAGTTCATCGAGGATATTGGCGGCTTCCTTCATGGTGGGCCAGTCGGATTGGCTGCCCATGATGATGCCCACTTTGATGTCACCCATGGATGGTGGCTCCTGTCGCGGCTTGTGGAGCGCGCACTATAGGGAAAGTTGCGGTTTTCGCAATGCGGGCCGCGCTGGAAAACGGCGGGAATTGCCCTGTTTTGCAAGGGCTGGCGCTATGCCGCAGGCCTGTGGGCAAGGGAGGGCTCCCGCCCGCGCGGGATGCGGGCAGGCCCGGACCGCCTTGCCGTTGGGCGTGGCGCCGCGCTGGCGCGCGGCGCGGGTGGCTTGCACTGGCAGCGGCAGCGCGGCAGGGTGGCGGCGGAAACAGGGAGACTGCGATGCTGGAGCTGCGCCCCAATTGCGAGCTGTGCGATAAGGATCTGCCGGCGGAGGCTGCGGATGCGCGGATCTGCAGCTATGAGTGCACCTATTGCGCGGACTGCGTTGAGCGGGAGCTGCACAATGTCTGCCCGACCTGCGGCGGCGGTTTTGCGCCGCGGCCGATCCGGCCTAAGCGGGCCTGGCGGGAGGCGCTGAAGCTGGGGCTGGGGAACCATCCGGCGTCCACCCGGCGGGTGCATTCCAAGTTCAGCCGCGCGGATATTGATGCCCATGTGGCGCGGATCAGGCACTTGCCGCCGGAAGAGCGCTAGGGTGCCGTTCAGCCCTGGCGGGATTTCAGGCGCCGTGCGATCTGCCGCTTTTCCCAGTCCTGGCCGAACAGATCGACCACCTCATAGACGCTGAGCCCGTGCGTGGCGAGGCCGATGCCCCAGCCGAGCGCGGGCCAGACAACCCAGAAATACCCGGGGCTGGTCAGCAGGTTCAGCACCAGGAGGCCGGCCATCACCACAGCGTATTGGATGGCATGGGTGTAAAAGGCGCGGGTGTCGCGCACGTATTGCATGGCGTCCTGTTCCTCGTGGCTCAGTTCCGGCGCGGCTGCTGCTGGGGTGGTCTGCATGTCCTGTTCCTTTCGAAGACTGGAGAACTCCGTTTCCAGAACAGCGGCAATGCACTTCAGGGTTTCAGGGCTGGCCTTGGCGCCGCGTTCGATACGCTGCAGCGTGCGGGTGCTGATGCCTGCCATCCCGGCAAGCTGCTCCTGGGACAGGCCTTTTTCGAGGCGTAGCTTTCTGACAATCACTGTAAGTAATCCTGCTGTTCACATGCTGACAGTGTCGCCGGAGCGAAGATCCGGCCACGACACTTCCCTGACACGCGCCCGACAATAACGCGGCATGGGTGATCCTGGCTGGTTCCGGCTGGGGCGCCGATGGCAGGGCAGCCGGCAGGGGGCAAAGGGGGAAGAGGCAATCGGAGCCGCCGGTCTGGCGGCTCCGCTCTGGTTCGTGATCAATCCCGCTGCTGCGGCAGGATCAGGTTCAAGACCAGGCCTGCAACACCCGACAGGCCGATGCCTGCCAGGGTGAAGCCTTCGCCGAATTGCAGCGTGAGGCCGCCGAGGCCGATGATCAGCACGGTGGAGATAATCACCATGTTGCGCGCCTCGGACAGGGCCTCGCCCAGTTTGGCGAGCACGGAGAGGCCAACTACGGTGACCATGCCGAACAAGAGGATCATGATGCCGCCCATCACCGGCATCGGGATGGTCGAGAGCGCACCTGAGAGCTTGCCCACGAAAGAGAGCGCGATGGCAAAGAGCGCCGCCCAGGTCATGATCGCCGGGTTGAAGGCGCGGGTCAGGGTGACGGCGCCGGTGACCTCGGAATAGGTGGTGTTGGGCGGTCCGCCCAAAAGGCCCGCGGCGGCAGTGGCGAGGCCGTCGCCCAGCATGGTGTTCTGGATGCCGGGTTTCTCCATGTAGTCGCGCTTGGTCACGTTGGAGATCGCCAGGATGTCGCCGAAATGCTCAATCGCGGGGGCGATGGCGACCGGCAGGATGAACAGGATGGCGGCGAGGTTGAACTCGGGCGCGACAAAGCCGGGGATCTTGAACCAGGGGGCGTCTGCGATGGCGGCGGTGCTGATCAGGCTCTCGCCGGTCACGGCGCCGATCACCAGGGCGGCGATATAGCCTGCGGCGACGCCTGCCAGGATCGGCACGATGCGCATGATGCCGCGGCCCAGGATGGCGGTCAGCATGGTGGTGCCAAGTGCGATGGCGGCCAGCAGCAGGGCGGTATTGCGCGGCATTATCTGGGTATCGCCCGCCAGGCCGGTGGCCATGTTGACCGCCACCGGCGCCAGCGACAGGCCGATCACCATGATCACGGGGCCGACCACGACAGGCGGCAGGAGCCGGTGCAGGAAGCCGGAGCCAAAGGCGCGGATGGCGAAGGAGAGCGCCACGTAAAGCAGGCCCGCAGCAGCGAGGCCGCCGGTGGTGGCGGCCATGCCCCAGGTCTGCACGCCGTAGATGATCGGCGCGATGAAGGCGAAGGAGGAGGCCAGGAACACCGGCACCTGGCCGCGGGTCACGATCTGGAAGATCAGCGTGCCAAGCCCTGCGGTGAACAGCGCCACGCTGGGGTCGAGGCCGGTCAAGAGCGGCACCAGTACCAGCGCACCAAAGGCGACAAACAGCATCTGGGCGCCGATAAGGGCCTGTTTCGGAGTGAATTTGTAGTCGGCGCTCTGGGCGGCAGGCGCGTCAGTGTGGTCGCTTGTGGCGGTCATTCTTCTCGCTCGTATCGTTGGTCTGCATTCCGGCCCGGGGCAGGCAGCTGCCGGCGCCGCGGGCAAAATTGCAGTGCTCCTAAACGGAAAAGCCTCCTTTGACCATCCGGTCAGGGCGCGTTTTCTGTGCCTGTGGGCAGGGTGTCGCAACAGGGGGAGGCAGATGCCGGTTTTCTGCAAGCCAAGCGGGGGGCGGGCGGCTGTGCTGGCGGGGAAATTATGCCCGGAAAGCCTTCCCATGACCCAGCAAACCGATCCGCTCCTCCAGCCCCTGCAGCTGGGCCATCTGACCCTGCGCAACCGGATCATGAGCACGGCCCATGCGCCCTCGTTCCAGGAAGGGGGGCATCCGCGCGACCGCTATCGCCTCTATCACGAGGAGAAGGCGCGGGGCGGCATTGCGCTGACGATGATTGGCGGCTCGACCAATATCGCGCCGGACAGCCCGTCTGTGTTCGGGCAGCTTTATGCAGGCGATGACAGCATCATCCCGTGGTTCCAGCGGCTGACGGACGGGGTGCGCAAGCATGGCGCGGCGGTGATGTGCCAGATCACCCATATGGGGCGGCGCACCGCCTGGGACGACGGCCATTGGCTGCCGGTGCTGGGGCCGTCAGGGCGGCGGGAGCGGGCGCACCGGGCGTTTCCCAAGGTGATGGAGATGGAAGATATCTCCCGCGTTATCAAGGATTTCGCGGCTGCGGCAGAACGGTGCCGGGAGGGTGGCTTTGACGGGATTGAGCTGCTGTCGCACTCGCATCTCTTGGGGCAGTTCCTGTCGCCCCTGGTGAACTGCCGGGAGGATGATTACGGTGGCTCGCTCGACAACCGGTTACGGCTGACGCTGCAGGTCCTGGAGGCGGTGCGCGCGGCGGTGGGGCCGGATCTGATCCTGGGGATGCGGGTCACCGGGGATGAGCTGGCGGAGGGCGGGCTCAGTGCTGCCGAGTGCATTGAGGCGGCGCAGAAGATAGCCGCGACGGGCGCGGTGGATTTCCTGAACGTGCTGGCGGGCGCGCCTTATGATGATCTGGGGCTGGCCGGCTGGGTGGCGCCGATGGGGATGCCCGCGGCGCCGGATCTGAATGTGGCAGGCGCAATCCGCGCGGCGGTGGATCTGCCGGTGTTTCATGCCGGCGGCGTGGCGGATATCGCCACGGCCCGCCATGCCATCCGCGAGGGGCAGGCGGATATGATCGGCATGACCCGGGCGCATATGGCCGATCCCTATCTGGTGCAGAAGCTGCGGCAGGGGGAGGAGGAGCGCATCCGCCCCTGCGTGGCGCTGGGCTATTGCGTCGACCGGGTCAATCAGGGCAAGCCCGCGGTCTGCGGCCATAACGCGGCGACGGGGCGCGAGGCGGTGATGCCGCATGTGATCGCGCCCGCAGAGGTGCGGCGCAAAGTAGTGGTGATCGGCGGCGGCCCGGCGGGGCTGGAGGCCGCGCGGGTGGCGGCGGAGCGCGGTCATCAGGTGGTGCTGTTTGAGGCCAGCGGGCGCCTGGGCGGCCAGATTGCGCTGGCGGCCAAGGGCATGACCCGGCGGCAGATCTGGGGTGTTGCGGACTGGCTGATCTCGGAGGTTGAGCGGCTGGGTGTGGACGTGCGTCTCGATTCTTACACTGAGGCGGGAGATGTGCTGGCGGAAAACCCGGATGCGGTGATCGTGGCCACCGGCGGCTGGCCGGAAGGTTTGGACATTCCCGGCGGGCATCTGATCACCTCCAGCTGGGAGGTGCTGGGCGGTGAGGCGCGGGTCGCGGGTGAGGTGCTGCTGCTGGACGAGGTCGGCGACCACGCGGCGCTGGTGGCAGCGGATGTGATGGCGCGCGCGGGTTGCAGCGTCACGCTGGCAACGCCGGACCGGATGGCGGGGCATGATCTGGGGCCGACCAATTCAGCCGTGGTCCTGCGCGATCTGGCGCGGCAGGGGGTGGTGTTCGAGAGCTTGCTGGAACCGGTGTCTGTGGCTGCCGAGGGCAACCGCAAATGCATCACTCTGCGTCATGTGCTGACCGGAGAGGTGCAGGAAAGGACCGTGGATCACGTGGTCTCGGAACATGGGGTGGTGCCGGCTGAGGACCTGTATCACGCGCTGAAGCCCGGATCGCGCAACCTAGGGCAGCTGGATCATCAGGAGATGATTGCGGGCCGGAGCCCCTTTGCGGAGGTGAACCCGGCAGGGAAATACTGGCTGGCCCGCGCGGGCGATGCGGTGGCGGGGCGCAATATCCATGCCGCCGTCTATGACGCGCTGCGGCTCTGCAAGGATCTGTAACCTGCGGCACAGCGGACCCGCAGCGCGCCGCAAGGCGCGCTGCCAGGCCCAACGCCTCGGCCGCGCAGCTTTGCTGCACGGCCAGGGGGCGGGAGACCCGGCTGGTGGTTCAGTTGCCGCGGAAGAAGGCTGCAACTTCCGTGATGATCTGCCTGTGCTTGGCTGCCCGCTCCGCCCCGCCGCCGCGGCAGATGATCTCGTCGCCGGGTTCTTCGGCTGCCAGGATGGCCTCACCGTCGGGAGTGCAGACGCCCAGAAAATCGAAATGCGAGAGCGTCTGCGGTTCGATGTAGCGCAGGCTGCTGCCGGGCAGGGCCTGGGCCAGTGCCCGGGATTCGATGTCCAGTGTCAGGCCGGAGTTCATGATTGGCGCGCCGTAGACCAGCATCGGGCGGGTGATCCGGGCCAGGCTGTCCTTGTTAAAACTCTGGGTGCCGCCCAGGTCGAACAGGGCAAAACCCTTGATCCGGGGATCGGACAGATCCGCCTCCATGCGGGCGCGGTCCTCAGGCGTTTCAGCGATCTTCCAGCCTTTCAGGACGCCGCAGACCAGTTCATCCGGCAGCTGGCTGCAGATTTGCGCAACCCTCTCTGCATCATAGCGCGCCCCTGCCAGCAGCGCCGCAGTGAAGCCGCCCAGCGAGTGCCCGGCCATATAGATGCGGTCCGGGTCGGCAAGGCCGGCCAGCTCCGGCGCGGTCAGCAGGTGGTCAATAACGCGGGAGATATCGCGCGGGCGCTGCCACAGCTGGCGGCTGAGCGCGGGCTCGCGCGACCAGGTGGAGGTGCCGGGATGGCTGATGGCCGCCACGGCAAAGCCCTGCCGGGCCAGCGCCTCCGCCAGCCAGGCCTGGTTCAGGGCGTTGCCGTACAGGCCATGCGACAGCACCGCCAGCGGGAACGGGCCGGGGGCCGGCGCTGCGTCCCGCGCTGCCAGCGGCGCTTCCCAAACCTTGCTGTCATAGAGCGGGGTGAGCGGGGCCGCGCCTGTTGCGGGGTACCACAGCAGGCCTTCCAGCGGGCGGTGGTCTTCGGTGGCGGGGATCTTCAGGTCCTGCAGGCCGGGCAGGTAGGCTTGCGCCGTGGCGGCGGTGGCGGTGCAGATGAAGGCCAGGGCAAAAAGAAGAGATTTCATGAGGGTCTCCGGGGTGTGTTTCCGATACCTCTGACCCTGGGCGGTGCGCGTAATTGCAGCAATGGCCTCAGCGGCTTATAGCTGTCCTGAAACCTGATGCAGGACAGGACAGCAGGGATAGAGGACAGATGGACAGCGGCGCAGTGCTTTCATTTCCGCTGCCGGTGATGACCGCGGCCCTGTGCTGCGCGCTGGCGGTGCTGATCTGGCGGGCGGAGCTTGGCTGCCGCCGGGCGAATCTGCTGTTTGCCGCCTTTTTCGGTCTGTGCGCGCTGTCCGCGCTGCTGGTCGGCTTGCGGTTCGGCTACGGCATCAGCAGCCTGATCCCGCTGCAGCGCATCCTGCCGGTGTATTTCGGGCCACTGCTGTACCTTGGCTTTGCAGCGCTGGCGCCGGGGGAGTGGTCTTTGCAACGCCGGGCGGCCTTGCATCTGGCAGGGCCCGCTGCGGCGCTGGCCCTGTTTTGGCTGCTGGTTGCGGACCTTCGGTATTTGGATTGGCTGATCAGCGCCAGCTATCTGGCCTATGCCGCAGCCCTGGCCCGGCTGTGGCGCAAGGGGCCTGACGCGCTGGCGCAGGCGCGGCTGGACCGCGCGGCCCCGTTGCACCGGTGGATGCTGCGGGCGATTGGGCTTTTGGTCTTTGTGCTGCTGCTCGACACCGCGATTGCCGCCGATTTTGCGCTTTTCGGCGGTGCTCATGTTCCGGCGCTGATCGCGGCGGGGACGGTGCCGCTGCTGATCATGCTGCTGGCTGCGCTGTGCGTGCTGCCCGCGGTGTTTGCGGCGCGGCAGCGGCCGCTGGCAGCCGCAACGCCCGGCGATGAGGCGGCTGCGGCAACAGAAGCGCGGCTGCGGCAGTTGCTGCTGAAGGAGCAGCTGTATTTGGATCCAGACCTGTCCGTGCAGCGGCTGGCCCGCCGTCTGCACGTCCCCGCGCGGGAGCTGTCGGCGGCGGTGAACCGGACCCAGGGCAAAAATGTCTCGCAATATGTGAACGGGTTCCGCCTGACCCATGCCGCAGAGCTGCTGGCGGGCAGCGGCGGCAGCGTGACGGAGATTGCCGCCCGGTCAGGCTTTCTGTCGCGGTCCAATTTCTACCGCGAGTTCCAGCGGGTCTATGGGCTGACGCCGGCCGGATACCGCAAAACCCGCGCGGGGCAGGGCGCCAGCCGCGGCTGACCGCGTGCCGGCCCGCAGCGCGCCGCAAGGCGCGCTGCCACGCCCAACGCCGTCCGGCGCAGCTGGCCTGCGCGGAGGAGGGGCGGGAGTGCCCGGGGAACTTGTGAAACGCTGCTTTCTGCAGCTGGGGCCGCTGCAGCTTTGGCAGCGGGCGGCGTGCCGGAACGGTCCGGTGCCGGAACTGGTTACCGTGTCAGGCGATGATATCCGGCGTCAGCCGGTCTTCGATCAAGGCGATCTTGTCCTTTAGGATGAGCTTTTGCTTCTTCAGGCGGCGGATGGTCAGCTGGTCGGCGGTGCCGCGCTCTTCCAGCGCGCCAATCGCTTCGTCCAGATCACGGTGCTGCCTGCGGAAAACCTCCAGCTCAACCTTCAGGACCTCATCGGTCTTCATCGACACATCAGTGGGTGCATTCATGGGCGACTCAATCAGGCTGATGAATGAAGTGAGGGTGAAGATACTTCGTTAACGGCTTTTCCGCTAGACCTATGGGCACATGCTCTTGTGAATCCAGCAGGAACTTCCCATATTCTTCTGGAAGCGGCTGCCGGGACCGGGGCCGCGCGCATCCGTCGCTTTGGCAAAAGGACGTACAACGTGTCGAAACTAACCTTGGGCTCCTACCCGCATATGCTGGGGTTCGAGCAGCTGGAACGCCTCCTGGAACGCTCGGCCAAGTCGGGCAATGAGGGCTATCCCCCCTATAATATCGAACAGACATCAGACCATTCCTACCGCATCACCCTGGCTGTGGCCGGTTTCGCCGAAGAGGACCTGGCGATCACCGTCGAAGACCGCCAGCTGGTGATCCGCGGCCGCCAGCGCGACGACAGCGAGGGGCGGGTGTTCCTGCACCGCGGCATCGCGGCGCGCCAGTTCCAGCGCATGTTCGTGCTGGCCGACGGCGTCGAAGTGGGTGAGGCGGTGATGGAAAACGGGCTTTTGCATGTGGATCTTACCCGTGCGCGGCCCGAAACCGTGGTTCAGACAATCAGCATCAAAAAGGGGTAAGAGCAATGCATACACCGTTTGACTTCAAGGATGGCGCTGACCGGACCGTCTATGTGAAGGCGGTCGCGGTGGCAGATCTTCCCGAGGACGTGCAGCAAAGCGCGGACGGCTATGAGCAGCTTTATGCAGTTCACGATGCCGAGGGCGGCCAGCTGGCGCTGGTTGCGGACCGGCGCCTGGCCTTTGTGCTGGCGCGGCAGAACGACATGACGCCGGTGCCGGTGCATTAAGGGCCTGGCCCTAAGTCCAGAACGCCGCCGCCTTGCAGGCCAGCGCATTGACACTGCGCTGGCGGCGGCCAGTATTGGGAAGGCGGGCACGGGCCCGCCTTTTTTGATGCTTTCAATGCCGGGAGATGCAAATGGCGCGCTATGATTTCGACTGGGTGGACGCGTTCTCGGACCGCGCGTTCGGCGGCAACGGCTGTGCCGTGGTGCATGGGGCTGCGCATCTGCCGGAAGCGGTCTGCACTGCTTACGTGCGGGAGACTTCGCTGGTGGAATGCACTTTTACCGGCCCGTCTGAGGTTGCGGACGTCAAGGTGCGCTATTTCCTGGCCAGCCGCGAAATTCCCTTTGCCGGCCATCCGACCATCGCCACGGTGGCGGCGATGCGGGACCGGGGGTTGTTTCAGGGCGAAAGCATCACCCTGGAAACAGGCGCCGGGATCGTGCCGGTGCGGCTGGACGGCGATCTGATCGAGATGACCCAGGTGGCGCCGGAGTTCGGTCCTTTTGCCGACCGGGAACTGGTGGCGGCCGCGGTGTCGCTGCCGGCGGAGGCGATCGTGGGGCAGCCGCAGAAGGTGTCCACCGGGCTGCCGTTTTGCGTGACCGTTTTGCGCGACCGTGCGGCGCTGGAGGCGGCAGTGCTGAACCTGGCAGCGCTGGAGCGTCTGGGCCAGTCGCTGGGCGCCGATGGCATCGACATGATGGAGCCGTTCCTGGTCACGCTGGAGGGCGCGACGGCGGCGGGTGACACGTTCTCGCGCCTGCTGATGGCGCCGCCGAGCCCGCCGGAGGATCCCTTTACCGGGTCGGCCACCGGGGCAATGGCCTCTTACCTGTGGAAGCATGGCCTGATGGCGAAGGCGGAATTCACCGCGGAGCAGGGCCATGGGCTGGGCCGCCCGGGCCAGGCGCGGGTGGCGCGGGTTGGCGCGCCGGACGCGATTGAAGGCGTGCGGGTTGCCGGCGAGGGCTTTGTGCTGATGCGCGGCACGGTGGACTTGCCGGGCGCGCTGTAGCCGGGGAGCGGGGCGGCGGCTGGCACAGGCCGCCCTGGCGGCGTTTTTGCAGGGCTTTCCTTTACCGAATTTTAGAAGCGGTCCGTGAATATACCGGTAAACCGCATTTTCGGAAAATAAGGGAAAGTAAGAATTGCTTCAAAATCAGACGTCTGATCCCGCGCAAGACCTGTCTCATACTGCTGGCCTGGAGGCGGAGCAGCTTGTCCTGCAGGCAAAATCCCAATCCCTGGCCGATGGCGGCCTGCGGACGGCAGAGCTGCTTGCGGCGGCGCTGGAGAAAGACCCCTGCCATCACCAGGCGCAGCTGCTGCAGGAGCGGCTGCATCAGGCTTTTGTGCCGCGCTGGCATTTCCCGATGCTGGCGGATACCGCGCGCAACCGGGCCTATGCCAAAGCGATTGCCGCCAAGGTGCGCCCGGGCGATGTGGTGCTGGATATCGGCTGCGGCGCCGGGCTGACGGCGATGCTGGCGGCGCGGGCGGGTGCCAAACATGTCTATACCTGCGAGCAGCAGCCGCTGATTGCGCAGGCCGCGGAGCGGGTGATTGCCGCAAACGGGCTGAGCAGCCGGATCACGGTGATCCCCAAATGGTCGCATGAGATTGTGATCGGGCAGGACATGCCGGAGCCGGCGGATGTGGTGATCTCGGAGATCGTCGACACGGTGCTGCTGGGCGAGGGAGCGCTGGCGACGCTGACCCATGCGATGGCGGCGCTGGCCAAGTCGGGCGCGCGGGCGGTGCCGGAAACGGGCAGGCTGCTGGCGGAACTAGTAGAAAGCGCTGACCTGCTGAACCAGTGGCGGCCGCAGGAGGCGGAAGGATTTGATCTGAGTGCGTTTCACCGCTTTGCCCGGGTGGCGCAGCTGACGCCCAACGATCTGGACGCCTGCCGGATGCGGCCGCTGGGGCCGGCCGCAGAGCTGTTCCGGTTTGATTTCACCCGGCCGGAGCTGACCCCGGGGCGGGCTGTGCAGGATCTGGCCTGTGCCGCGGCGGGCGCTGTTCATGCGGTGCTGGTGAGCTTCACGATGGAGCTGGCACCGGGCATCAGAGTGTCCAACGGGCTGCAGTCCGGCGGCCATTGGGGGCGCACGGCCTTCCTGATGAACCAGCCGGCGGCTGCGGCGGCGGGGGACCGTCTGCGCTTCACCGCCCAGCATGATACGGAGCATCTGAGCCTCGCGGTGCAGGGGCTGCAGCCGCAGGCGGCTGAGGCTGCGGGCACCGCTGCCCTGTGGATGACGCCGGCCTGGAGCGGCGGCGGCGATCTGCGCGGCCGCGGCGGGGCAGCGGCGTTGCCGGACGCGGAAACACCGGCAGAGGCGGTCTGGACCCCGGCAGAGGCAGGGGCGGCACCGCAGATGCCATCTTTGCACTAACCCGGACTGCTGGCGCTGGAATTTTAAGGTAATTCCGGCTCTTTTTTCCGGCGCGGAAAACGGATGCGGCGCGCCAATTGGCGCGCCGCTCCTGTTCCTGGCTGCCGTCAGGCTCAGAGATCCGTGCTGTGAAGCTTCAGCAGGCTTGGCGGGCGGGGCTGCCGGTCAAGGGGTTGGTGCTGATGCGCAGCACGGCGGGTTTGCCGCACGCCTGCCGCTTTGGCTGGTAGCGATGCTTTGCAGATTTCGCCAGCTATTCTAGTTTTGCCCGTTATGCGGGTGTTGATTTGAGCTGCCTAATTCTTAAGGTGAGGTTCTGATTCATAAGAAACGCCAGGGCCTCTGCCCCGGCTGCTGCAATTTATTTTATGGGGTTTGAGATGGCGCTTTCAGCAGAAGCTCAATCATTGATCGGCACCGCACCGGACAACCGTTGGAATGGGCACGCGGAGCCAGGCACGCCGGTTGTGATCAGCTATAGTTTTGCCACTGAGGAGGCGGACTATGCTGAGGGCGGATACACTGGCTATACGGCCTATTCCGATACGCAAAAAGCACACGTACGCGCTGCGCTGGACACTTGGGAAGCGGTGGCAGGGATCACCTTTGTCGAAGTGCCGGACAGCGCGGTCGGGGATATCCGCTTTTCGATGGTTGATCTGACTGGGTACACAAACGCGGTTGGGGGGCAGGTAAGTGGTTTCGGCTACCTTCCCTGGATCTCTGATGCGGTCTTCAGCAGCGAGGGCGTGCAGCACAGTGAACATGACGGATGGGGAGGGGATATTTTTATGCATGCCGGATTTTTTGCTGGCAGCGATGGATCTTTGGCACCCGGTGTCCGGGGGTATTCCATTCTTCTGCACGAAATCGGTCATGCACTGGGGTTCAAGCATCCATTTGAGGGGGAGCCGCTGATACCGGCTGCAAGCAATAATGGGTCAGTGACCGTGATGGCTTACAACCGGTCGGCTGCGGCAGTCAGCCTGGGCTGGGCGGATGTTGAGGCGCTGACCTATCTGTACGGGAACAGCGACGCATCGCTTGAGGCGTTCTGGAGCGTAAGGAAGTCTGCTCTTGAGATCGAAGGCACGCGCCGGGGGGACGCCATTGACGGTGCGCATCACGACAACATTATCCGCGCTGCTGGCGGTGCGGATCAGGTTCTGGGTGGCGGCGGGCGGGATCGGATTTTTGGCGGCAAGGGGGCGGACACGCTCTACGGCGGCAGTGACGGCGATCGCCTGAATGGTGACGGTGGCCGCGACTTTCTGTCCGGCGGCGATGGCCGGGACCGGCTGGATGGCGGCGGCGGTGCAGACCGGCTGGACGGCGGGGGCGGCAAGGACAAGCTGACCGGCGGCAAAGGGGCGGACGTTTTTGTGTTCTCGCAGTCAAAGGGCCGGGATGTGGTGCAGGATTTCCGAATCGGGCAGGACCGGATCGACTTAAGCGGCACTGGGCTGGACTTTGACGGCCTGGGGTTCAGGAAAGCGGGGCAAAATGTTGTGATCAAAGCAGCCGGCGCGGATATGCTGATCCGGGACACCAGCCTGGCTGAGATGATGGACGCTGACAACTTTCTGTTCTGAGCTTCACAGGTGGGTTGCGGCGGCTATTCTGACTGGCAAGGCGTGTGGGAAATGCGCAAAAGGCTCGCGCAACAAAGTAAAAAAACGGCCCGCCAATGGCGGGCCGTCCTTGTTTTACTTTGCCGTCCGGATCAGCCCGTGATCAGGCCCATGCTTTCCAGCTTCAGCAGAACCTGGTGGGCGCAGTTGTCGACGTCGACGTTCTCGGTCTCAACCACCAGCTCGGCGTTCTGCGGCACGTCGTAGGGGTCGGAGATGCCGGTGAACTCCTTGATCTTGCCTTCGCGGGCCAGTTTGTACAGGCCCTTGCGGTCGCGGCGCTCGCATTCCTCGATCGAGGTGGCGACATGCACTTCGACAAAGGCGCCGAACTGTTCCACGTCCTCGCGCACGGCGCGGCGGGTGGTGGCATAAGGCGCGATCGGGGCGCAGATGGCGATGCCGCCGTTCTTGGTGATCTCGGACGCGACATAGCCGATGCGGCGGATGTTGAGGTCGCGGTGCTCTTTCGAGAAGCCCAGCTCAGACGACAGGTTCTTACGCACGATGTCACCGTCCAGCAGGGTCACCGGGCGGCCGCCCATTTCCATCAGCTTGACCATCAGAGCGTTTGCAATGGTGGACTTGCCGGAGCCGGAGAAGCCGGTGAAGAACACGGTGAAGCCCTGCTTGGAGCGCGGCGGCTTGGTCTTGCGCAGCTCGGCGACCACCTCGGGGAAGGAGAACCATTCCGGGATCTCCAGGCCCTCGGCCAGGCGGCGGCGCAGTTCGGTGCCGGAGATGTTCAGGATGGTGACGTTATCCTTGTCGGCGATCTCGTCGTTGGGCTCGTACTGGGCGCGCTCCTGCACATAGACCATGTGCTTGAAGTCGACCATCTTGAGGCCGATTTCGTCCTCATGGGCGCGGAACAGCTCCTGCGCGTCGTAAGGGCCGTAGAAGTCTTCGCCTGCGGAGTTTTTGCCCGGGCCTGCATGGTCGCGGCCGACGATGAAATGGGTGCAGCCGTGATTCTTGCGGATCAGGCCGTGCCAGACCGCCTCGCGCGGGCCGGCCATGCGCATCGCCAGGTTCAACAGCGACATGGTGGTGGTGGCGGCCGGGTATTTGTCCAGCACCGCCTCGTAGCAGCGCACGCGGGTGAAGTGGTCGACATCGCCCGGCTTGGTCATGCCGACCACCGGGTGGATCAGCAGGTTGGCTTCGGCTTCGCGGGCGGCGCGGAAGGTCAGCTCCTGGTGGGCGCGGTGCAGCGGGTTGCGGGTCTGGAAGGCGACGATCTTGCGCCAGCCCAGCTTGCGGAAATAGGCACGCAGCTCGTTCGGGGTGTCGCGGCGGCCGCGGAAATCATAGTGGACGGGCTGCTGGATGCCGGTGACAGGGCCGCCCAGGTAGATCTTGCCTGCGCTGTTGTGCAGGTAGTTCACCGCCGGGTGGGCGTCGTCATCGGCGCCAAAGACCTTTTCGGCCTCGCGGGATTTGTTCGGCTCCCAGCGGTCGGTCACGGTCATGGTGGCGAGGATCACGCCTTCCTGGTCGCGCAGGGCAATGTCCTGGCCGATTTCCAGCGAGCCTGCGAAATCTTCGGAGACGTCCAGGGTGATCGGCATCGGCCACAGGGTGCCGTCGGCCAGGCGCATGTTTTCAACGACGCCGTTGTAGTCTTCCTCGGACAGGAAGCCCTTGAGCGGGTTGAAGCCGCCGTTCATCAAGAGTTCCAGGTCGCAGATCTGGCGCGGGGTCAGGTCGTGGCTGACCAGATCGGCCGCTTCGACCTTCAGTTTCTGGGCGCTTTCGTAGGAGACATAGAGCTCAGGGATCGGAGCCAGGTTGCTTTGCATTGGATGGGTCCTGTGTTTGAGGGGCGGCAGGCCGCTGGCGGTGCCGGTGAGTTCCGCGTGCAGCGCGTTGTATTCTGCGAGCTTGCGGGCGAGGAATTGATCGGTGAGACGCATTTTCTCCGCGGCGCCGCGGGTGGTCAGCGAGTAGGCGAACCGCTGGCGTTTGTCGGGGCCGGGGCGGCTGCTGATGGTGATCAGGCCGCTGTCTGCGGCCAGCCGCAGCTGAGTGTTGAGCCGCCCGAGCGAAATCCCCAGGGCCGCGGCGGTGGCCCGCTGCGATGCATCCGGCGCCGCATCAAGCTGGCGCAGGAGCCGGAAGAGCAGGTCTTCGCCGTCCGGGGTAGATGCAGTCAGGGTTTCGGTCACGGGTCAGCAGGCCAGTCAGCAGGTCAAAAGTGTGTTCACGCGTGAACGCATTGCATGGTTCGGCTGCAATGCAAAGAGCAAACTGGTTTGAATTGGCGATTTTCTGCTGCGTTGCCGTGTTGCAACGGGTGCGGGTGGCGGGGCGGCTTGTTCTCCTGCTGCGTGCCGGGCCGGATGGGCGGCGTGCGGCATGGGCGGCGGGAGAAACAGGTGTTTTGCGCGGCAGCCAGATCGCCTAACGCTGTTCTCCGGCCAGGGTGCGCGGCAGGGCGGCGGCGTGTTCGACTGGCAGGGCGGCCAGCGGGCGGGAGACGCCGCGCAGCTGGAAGGTTTCGAGCGGCAGATGGCCCGAATCATAGCCTGCAGCTTCCAGCACGCGGGCGGAGATCAGCAGCTCGACGCCCAGTTCCTTGGTCTTGGCCTCCAGGCGGCTGGCGGTGTTAACGCTGCCGCCGATGATGGTGCGGGGCGCGTGGCCTGCGCTGCCGATCTCGCCCAGCACCAGCTCTCCCAGGTGGATACCGATGCCGATGCGGATTTCCGGCTCGCCGTCCCTGGCCAGCTGGGCATTGAAGTCCTGCAGCGCAGCGCCGGCGGCGGCGGCGGCCTCCAGTGCGGCACGGGCGGAGAGGGCGGGGGAGGGGGCCTCGAACAGGGCCAGCAGGCCGTCGCCGAGGTATTTGTCCACCGTGCCGCCGGCCCCGGTGATGGCGGGCACGATGGCGTCGAAGAAGCGGTTCAGCAGGAACACCACGTCGTAGGGCAGCTGGGCCGCGGTGCGGGCGGTGAAGCCGCGCATGTCGAGGAACAGGATAGCCAGCTGCTGCTCGCTGCCTTGGCTGGCGTGGGCGCGGCCCATTTGGCCGTCGGAACGGAAAAGACGGGTCACGGTCAGCGGCGCCTGCGGGCGGATCTGGCAGGCCAGCCGCATGTTGGCGGGCGCCTTGACGCGTTCCAGGCTGCGGGCCTCGGGCGGCTCTGGCGGCGGCAGATGCTCGCCGCCCTCGTCCACCACCACACGGCAGGTGGTGCAGCGGCCCTTGCCGCCGCAAAGCGAGGTGTGCTGAACGCCGCCCGCGCGCGACATTTCCAACAGCGTCATGCCGCGTTCGGCGCGGATTTCGGGGCCGAAGGCATAGCGGATGGTGACAGCGCGGCGGCGGCGGATCAGCTTGCGCAGCAGGTAGGCGGCGGCAGTGAGGCCCAGCAGGGCATAGAAGATCGAAAGCCAGAGCTGTTCGACCGCAAACATCTCTGCAAAGGCCTCGCGGCTGGGCCAGTTGAAATCCTCCATCAGCGCGGCGCGCTCGGTGCCTTCGACAAACAGGCCGTAGATGCGGCGGCCCTCTGTCAACAGGCCGGCAAAGGCGAAGCCGGGGATGAAGACGGCGACACCGGTCATCCAGGGGATCAGCGGGCGCCACCAGCGGGTGAGCCGCAGCCAGTAGTGCAGACCCATGCAGCCGTGGATCCAGACCGCCAGCAAAAGGAGGCTTTGCTGCCAGACCTCGGGCGAGGCCCACATCAGGATGATCTGATAGGGCATCTCGTCATTGGTGCCGTAGACCTCGTGCGAGTAGCGGGTGAAGACCAGATGCGCGATGAGCTGCAGCGGGATCAGCAGGGCGAGCACGGTCTGCAGCGCCTCGCCCCAGCGCATCCTCAGGGTGCGGCGGCGGGCCAGGTTCCACAGCGCAAGCCCTGCGTGCAGGAGCAGCGAGGTGCCCAGGATAAGGCTGCCCAGGAAACTGCGGGTGATCACCTGGCGGGCGTCCTGGAATTCGTCCATCCACTGGGGGGAGATCAGGCCGAGGCCGATATTGAGGAAATGAAAGAAGGCGAAGGTCAGCAGCACCAGCCCGGTGATGATCCGGGTGCGGGTGATCCAGTTGCCTTGCCAGAGCGCGCTTGCCACCCCGGTTCTCCTGTTCGCGGTTTTGGGGTGCAGACTGCGGGGCAGCGCGGCCCGGGTCAATGGCCGGCTGCAGGCGGGGCGGGGGGGATCAGCCCTCCAGCCCCCAGCCGTCGGGTGCAAATCCGTGGGAGAGGGCGGCGCGGGTGGCCAGCTCCTCGCCGATCCAGATGCCGGTGGCAGAGATGATCTGCTCCGGCAGGGTGGCGCTCAGATAGGGCGGGTCTTGCCCTTCGGCCTCGAAGAACTCGCAGGAAAAGCCTTCCTTGCTCAGTTCCTCGGCCAGCGGGCGCCAGTCGGCGCCGTCGCGGGCGGGGACGAAGAAGTAATCCACGTCCGCCACCTCAGGCAGGCCGTGCTTGGCCTGCAGGTCGTTGAATGCCGCAACAGTTTCAGCCCGCTGGGTTTCGAAATCATGCGGCATCAGGTTTACTCCTGCTCTGCCAGGAAGCGTTCCGCATCCAGCGCCGCCATGCAGCCCATGCCGGCCGAGGTGACCGCCTGGCGGTACTTATGGTCGGTGAGGTCGCCCGCGGCATAGATGCCGGGGATCGAAGTCTCGGTGGAGCCGGGCTTCACTTTTACATAGCCGCCGTTGTGCAGCTCCAGCACGTCCTTGACCAGCTCGTTGGCCGGCGCGTGGCCGATGGCGACAAAGACACCCTTGCAGGGGATTTCCTTAACTTCGCCGGTCTGCACGTTCTTGACCACGACGCCCTCAACCCCCAGCGGGTTGTCGGTGCCGACAACTTCTTCCAGGGTGTGGAACCACAGCGTCTCGATCTTTTCGTTCTTCATCAGGCGGTCCTGCAGGATCTTTTCCGCACGCAGCTCGTCGCGGCGGTGGATCAGGGTCACCTTGGAGGCGAAGTTGGTGAGGAACAGCGCCTCTTCCACAGCGGTGTTGCCGCCGCCGATCACCACGATCTCCTGGCCGCGGTAGAAGAAGCCGTCGCAGGTGGCGCAGGCGGAGACGCCGAAGCCCTTGAACTTCTCTTCCGATTCCAGGCCCAGCCATTTGGCGCGTGCGCCAGTCGCCAGGATCACCGCGTCAGCGGTGAAGGTGGTGCCGCTGTCGGCCTTGGCCACAAAGGGGCGGGCGGAGGTGTCAAGCGAGGTGATGTAGTCGCCGATCACTTCGCAGCCCATCGCCTGGGCGTGCTCCTGCATCTTGATCATCAGGTCGGGGCCCTGCACCTCGGTGAAGCCGGGGTAGTTCTCGACCTCGGTGGTGGTGGTCAGCTGGCCGCCGGGCTCAATCCCCTGGACCAGGACGGGTTCCAGCATGGCACGGGCCGCGTAGACCCCCGCGGTGTAGCCGGCAGGCCCGGAGCCGATGATCAGAACCTTGGTGTGGCGCGTCTCGCTCATGTGTGTTCCCCACGTAATGCAGCCTGGCGGGCGTGCCGCCGTCAGGCAATGCATATAGCGGCAGGGCCAGCAGGCTTAAACCCCCTAGGCCCGGTATGCGGCGGGATGCAAATTTGCCCGCGATCTGCGCATTGCGTCTTGCGCCCTTGCGGCGCAAAGAATATTGCGCGGCGATGAAAGATTATTGCGCGGCCCGGCGGCAGTGCTATAAGAAACGCAAAAATCACAGGAGTTTCCGGCATGGTCACAACCCGTCTTGATCCGATTGATCGCAAGATTCTGTCGGAGCTTCAGGCCGATGGGCGGATGACCAATGTGGAGCTGGCCAAGCGGGTTGGGATTTCCGCGCCGCCCTGTTTGCGCCGGGTGCGGGCACTGGAGGAGGCCGGGCTGATTCACGGCTACCACGCGGATGTGAATTCCCGCGAGCTGGGGTTTGAGGTGCAGGTTTTTGCCATGGTGGGCCTGGAAAGCCAGGCCGAGGTGGAGCTGAGCGCCTTTGAGGAGAAATGCCGCAGCTGGCCGTTGGTGCGCGAGTGCCACATGCTGAACGGCGAGGTGGATTTCATCCTGAAATGCGTCTCACCTGATCTGAGCACCTTCCAGAGCTTCCTGACCGGTGAGCTGCTGACCACCCCGAATGTGGCCAGTGTGAAAACCTCATTGGTGATCCGCGGCGCCAAGGATGAGCCGGGTGTGCCGTTTGAGGTGCTGGAAGAGCGGCTGGCCCGCGAGGCCTGAGCGCCGGCAGTGGCGGGCGCAACTGCCGATCCTGTGATCGTGCCATAGCAAGGCGGGCGTTTCCGCCCGCCGCTGGCCGGTTAGCACAATCTTACAAAATCGCAGGCCCAGGCGCCGTGCCGCTGTCTGCCCGGGGATGCGCCAGGGGGCCAAAGCCCTGGATGCTGTCGGTATGGGCAAACAGGTTCAAAAACAGCGTCTTGATTGCATAGCTGGCCAGCTTCAGCGCGTCAGGGCCCGGGTGGTAGGTCTCAAACGCCAGGCCGCCCACGGTGATCACCGCATGGCGCGGCAGGCAGAGGTGGTACATGTCCACCGGCGTTGGCGGCGCGGTTTCAAAGATGCTCATCCCGTCCTGGAATTCCGCGGCCGGCGTCAGCAGCGGCCCGTCCGCGGCGCCCTGCATTTGCGGCGGCGTGCGCAACAGGCGGGCGGCGGGGCCCACCACCAGGCTGGAGGCAGGTTTCTGCAGGCCCAGGCTGTCGGCCATAAAGCTGGTCAGCCGGTGGCTGCGGCCGCGGCTGTCCGGGCGGGACGGCAGCAGGCTGGTGCGGCCGACCCAGATCAGCGGCTGGCTGCCGCCGTCGCTGGTCAGGATCTCATCGCCGGGCAGCAGGTCCTCAACCGCGATCGGCCCTTGGGCGGTTTCCACCAGCGAACCGCGGGAGAAGGCGCAGAAGGCATCCTCGAACAGCGGCAGCGCCGGGGCGATATGGCGGGTTTCGGAAATGGCGCCGCTGGGCAGCAGGCTGGCAACCTCATAGCGCCGCAGCTGCGGCTTGCTGGCGCTGCGCAGCTCCGCCGGATCCTGCAGGAAGGCGTTGGCTTCAACAGCATTGGCAGCTGCCCTTTGCAGCGACTGGGGAATGGTCATCGGCGGACCTCTCCTTTCAAACTGCCCGTTTGCATCGGCCCCCACCGGCAACACAGACGCGCTTGAACGATATGTATGCGATGGATAAGGCGGGATTTAATTCGAATTGTCAAAAAAACTGAGGCAAACTGGTTAACAGAAGGCGGGTCTGAATCCGGGGCCTGAAGCCGGGCGCGCGGCCCTGGCAGGATGCAGGGCCAACGGCCGCAATTGCCCGGACGGGGCGGCTCAGGATGTGTTCGGAAGGGGCGCAGAACCCCTGGAACCCCGGTCAGATGCCCAGGCAGCGGCCGGCCGGGCTGGCGCTGCTGCGCCAGGGGTAAGCCGCTGCCCGGGCACCCGTCCCCGGCGTTAACCCAGTTTCCGTTTTGGTGCTTCAGCCTGTGCCTGGCTGGCCCGGCGGCGTGCGGCGGTCCACGGCAGGATCACGGTTTCGCTCTTGGCGGAGCGGATGATGGAGGCAATGAAACGCTTGTTCATCTTCATGGTCTGGTCTGTCCTTCGCCCGGCAGCTGCGCCCTGCGCCGGGCTGCTGCTGTTTGTTATGTTCTGACCTGATCATGGGTAATCATTGCGCCGCGAATGTGACCGGCAGGGGGCATTTTGCCGGTGGTTCCGGGCCGCGGAACCGTGCAGGGCTGCCGGGAGTAAATCGCTGCAGGACGTTGTTATTTAGTGGGAATTTTTGACTTCGCCGTGGAGTTGACCCAGGGGAAAGCCCAGATTGCGGCGCAATTCATTAAAATCCGCCACAATTGCGCTGGTTAACAGGGGCTTAAAGCCGGATACAGGAGATCAGGCGGCCGTAGTCGGCTTCTTTTGCGTGGGTGGCACGGCGGTAGGAGAAGAATTTCTCCGCATCCGAATAGGTGCAGTGGCGGCTCCACTCCGCGGCGCCGATGCCGGCCTGGCGCAGTTTGTGCAGGCCGAGGCCCGGCAGGTCGAACAGGTAGCGGTCGCCTTCGCCATTGGCAAAGAAGCGGGCGTAGCCGTCGTCCTGCGTCATGAAGTCGTCAAAGAACTCGGGGCCGACCTCATAGGCGCGCTGGGAGATGGTGGGGCCGATCACCGCGGCGGTGTTCTCGCGGCTGGCGCCGAGGCTCTCCATGGCTTCCAGCGTGGCCTCAAGCACCCCGTCCAGGGTGCCGCGCCAGCCCGCATGGGCGGCGCCGATGACGCTGGCCTCCGGGTCGCAGAACAGCACCGGCTGGCAGTCGGCGGTCAGGATCGACAGCGCCAGCCCTGGCACATTGGTGACCATCGCGTCGGCCCGGGGGCGTTCCGGTGAGGGTTCGGTGACCACCTGCACATCGGCGCTGTGGACCTGATGCACGGCGCTGAGGTGCTCCGGCGGCACCTCCATCGCGGCGGCGGCACGGTTGCGGTTGATCTGCACTGCCTCGCGCTGGTCGGTCGAGCCAAGGCCGCAGTTCAGGCCGTGGTAGATGCCAGAGGAGGCGCCGCCCTTGCGGGTGAAAAACCCGTGCCGCACCGGGCCAAGCAGATCGGACGTGAGAATTTCAAGCGTCATTGTTAACCATCATGGGTTCAATCCTGGCGGAGGGGCGGCCTGCGAAGGATAGAGGCCGAGAACTTTGAACAGGTTTCCCATTTCATCGGGGTGCGTCAACCGCCGATGTGCGGCGATCAGGGTTTCCAGACCTCCGCCCTGGAGGGGGGCGGCCAGGGCGCGGGCGCGGCCGGTGATGCCGAGCCGTTCCAGGAAGACCCCTTGCGGGGTGAGGCGGCTGTGGGCGCAACCTGCGGTTTTTGCAGCCAATGCCAGGGCTTCGAAATCCACATGCGCCGTCAGGTCGGCCTGGCCCGGGTGCTGCAGCGGATCGGCGGGTTTGTGCGCGCGCAGGGCTTGCAGCGTGTCCCCCAGGGCCCGCCAGTCGCCGTAGTCGACGATCAGCGCGGCGCCGCCGTGGGCAGCGATTCGGGCGGCGATGGCCTGGGTGACGGGGGCGGCGGCTTCGCAGAGCTCGACCAGGTCGCCGTCCCTTGTGTCTTGCAGCCGGTGCGCCAGTGCAGGCTGCGGCGCGGCGGGGCTGAGGCCGAAGGTGAGGGCGTTGTCCGTGAGGCCGATGCGTTTCTCGCTCCATCCATCACCTGCGCGCAGGAACTGGCGGATGGGCAGGGCGTCGAAGAACTCGTTTGCCACCAGGAACAGCGGCTGGTCCGGCAAGGCGTCCACGCTGTCCAGCCATTCGGGCGCATAACCCTGCAGCGTTTTGGCTTGCGCCGCACGCAGGGCGGGCGAGGCCTCGATCAGGCGGATTTGCATCGCCGCATGAAATCCCGGAACGCCGCGGGTGGCGCGCAAAAGGTCCGCCATCAGGGTGCCGCGGCCCGGTCCCAGTTCTGAGAGCGTGAAGGGGGCAGGCGATCCCTGATCGAGCCAGGCCTGAGCGAGGGCGAGGCCGAGGAGTTCGCCAAACATCTGGCTGATCTCCGGCGCGGTTGTGAAATCGCCCTTGGCGCCCAGCGGGTCGCGGGTGGTGTAATAGCCGAACTGCGGGTGCAGCAGGCAGTCGGCCATGTAGTCCGCCACGGACATCGGGCCATCGGCGCGGATGCGTGTGTGGAGATGGTCCAGCAGGCTCATGCGGTGCTCCGGGCCGCGTGGCGGGCGCGGATCAGGAACCAGAGGCCGATGGCGATCATCGGCAGCGACAGCGCCTGGCCCTGGGTGAGGCCGATGCCGTCAATCTGCCAGGCCAGCCCCAGCGGGTTGCCGGGGGTGACGAACTGGGCATCCGGCTGGCGGAAGAACTCGACAATGAACCGGGCAAGGCCGTAGCCCGCCAGGAACACGCCCAAGATGCGGCCCGGCGTGTGGAAGGCGCCCCGCCGCCAGGCAAGGTACAGGAGCAGCGCGCCGAGGATCAGCCCCTCCATCAGTGCCTCGTAAAGCTGCGAGGGATGGCGGGCGCAAATCTCTCCCAGCGCCTGGCCGCAGTCCTGCGCCGCCTGGCCCGGGAAGGCCACGCCCCAGGGCAGACCGGTCGGACGGCCCCAAAGTTCGGCGTTGATGAAATTGCTGAGCCGCCCCAGCAGCAGGCCGGGGGCCACGGTATGGGCCACCAGATCGGCCATTTGCAGGCGCGGGATGCCGTGGCGCGCGGCATAGATCCAGGAGGCGGCGATTACGCCAATGAGGCCGCCGTGAAAGGCCATGCCGCCCTGCCAGATCTTCAGGATTTCCGCAGGGTGCGCCAGGTAATAGGCGGGCTGGTAGAACAGCACGAAACCCAGGCGCCCGCCCAGGATGACGCCGAGGATGATCCAGGTCAGCAGATCCTCCACCTGCTGCGGCTGCATCGGCGGCTGATTTGCGGGCCACAACGCGGGGCGGCGCAGGGCGGCCACGGCCAGGCGCCAGGCAATGACGATGCCCGCGATATAGGCCAGCGCATACCAGCGCAGGGCAAATTCGAAACTGCCGATGGAGATCGAGAAAATCTCTGGCGAGAGGTCGGGGAATTGGATCATGGCCTGCATGTGCGTCTGAATGCCTCTGCTCTTCGGGGGAAGTCAACGGCTTGCAGCCGCGCGCGCGCTTCCCCATATAGGGATCAACCCCGAGACGGAGAAGAACATGCAGACCCGCAACAAGATCCTGGACGATATTTCCCAGCTGATGACCAATGCGATGGGCGTGGCCCAGGGCGCCAAGGATGAGGCGGACACGGCGCTGAAAAGCATGATCGACCGCTGGCTGGCCGACCGCGATTTTGTCACCCGGGAGGAGTTCGATGCGGTGCGGGCGATGGCGCAGAAGGCGCGGGAGGAGAACGAGGCATTGAAGGCCCGTCTGGACGCGCTGGAGGCGGCGCAGAAGTAAGCGGTGCTGCCCAGGTGGATGCAAGGCCCGCTGCAGCTTGATGCTGCAGCGGGCTTTTTCTGTTTCGGGTGTTCCAGGGCAGCGGCGGGCAAATTGCCTGCCTTGCATTTGTATTTCTATCCGCAGCAGCCGGATTTGGCGGCTGCGGGCGCTTCGCCCGGTGCCTCGTTCAGATTGGCACCCCGGCCGAGCCAGGTGCGCTCCGCCAGGTAGAACTCCGCGAATTTCTGCCCGAAATCCTCCGGCACCGATTTCTGCGCGATGCCGGTGTCCAGCAGCGCCTGCTGCCAGGCCTGCAGCTTGGGGCGGCCTGCCAGCATGTCATAACCGCTGTGCGCCCGGACGAGTGCGGCGCGGTGCAGCAGCGGCAGCCAGGCGACGTCCACATTGCCAAGCTCCGCCCCGGAGAAATAGGGCCCGTCGCCAAGCTGCTCTTCCGCCTTGTCAAAAGCCTTGCTCAGTTTGGCCATGCGTTCGTCCAGAATGGCCTTGTCCGCGCTTTGCATGGCTGAGCACTGCACCAGGTAGTGCTTACTGGCCTGATAGCTCCAGGCGCGGTTGAGGGCGCGCTGTTCGGGCGTCAGGCCGGGCTGCAGCGGGGCGGTGATTTCATCCACGTATTCGGTGATGGCGTCGGACTCAAACAGCGCGGTTCCGTCCTCAGCCACCAGCAGCGGCACCTGCCCGGTGGGGGAGAGGTTCAGGAACCATTGCGGCTTGTCGCTGAGGCTGATGTAGTCGATGCTGTAGGGCACGCCTTTGGCTTCCAGGAGGGCCGTCACCCGCTGTACAAAGGGGCAGATCTTGAAGCTGATTATCCGGATCATCGTGTTTTCCTTTTTCCGATGGTTCGCCCTGTAAGACGCGCGGCAAGGGGAAAAGACGGCCGTTAGCTCAGCATTTTTTGCAACTGTCTGATTTCGGGTGGTATTCTGCGATGCCCCCGCGGGCGTCCAGGGTAAAGCCGCAGCAGGCCTCGAAGGCTTTGCGCAGTTCTGCGCGGCCCGATTGCACGCGGGATTTGAGGGTCGAGTAGGGGATGCCGGCCGCGGCCGCGTAGTCGCGCTGCGGGATCCCCTGGAGGTCCACGGCCATCAGGATGCGGGCGGTTTCCGGCGGCAGCGACTGGATGAAGGGCTCGACGCAGGCTTCCAGATCCTGGCGGATCCCGGGATCCTCCTTGGCGTACCACAGGTCATCGGGGTGCGGCGGCGCCTGGCGGCCCCTCTTGCGGTAGTGGTCGATGATCGTGCGCTGGGCGGTCTGGAACAGCCAGGGCTGCAGCTTGGCACTGTCCTGCAGCGCGGGCAGGCCGGTGAAGACCTTGATCGAAATGTCCTGCAGCAGGTCTTCGGCGTCTTCCGGGTTTGCCACCCGGGCGCGCAGGAAGGCCCGCAGCCGGGCCTGGTACCTGGGCCAGATGTCTTCGATCGTCATGCGCATGCCTCCTTTGCAGGGTATGGGGACGGGGAGTGAGGAAATCAACGCCGGCCAGGCAATTCAGGCTTTACCTGCGGCAGCCGCCGCCCCATAGTCGTGCAGCCGGCATTTAGGGGGCTGTGGATAGTTCATCCACAAGTTATTGCAGATATCCCCAAAATAAAGGGTTGCCAGATCACCTTTTCAGCTCCACCATATCTAGTATGGGAGCGGGGATGCCTCCCCGGCCCATAGCAGAAAAACCTAGCTGTAGGGCGTCCTTGTGCCTGGTGTGCTAGGCAAAAAGAGAGGTGGCATCATGGCACTATCCGAGCTTCACCTGGAAGAAGACGTCCATCCGATCGACATTGTTGAGCATCTGGCGTCGCACCACGACTGGGACTTCGACCGGGTCGGTGACGATCAGATCGCGATGTCGGTCGAAGGGCAGTGGCGCACCTATTCGCTGACGCTGGCCTGGTCGGGCTATGAGGAATGCCTGCGGCTGGTCTGCAGCTTTGAGATGGAGCCGCCGGAGGCGGAGCTGCCGCGGCTTTATGAGCTGATCAACCGGATGAACGACCAGTGCTGGGAAGGCTCCTTTACCTATTGGGCGGATCACAAGCTGATGCTGTTCCGCTACGGGCTGGTTCTGGCTGGCGGCCAGATGGCGAGCCCGCAGCAGATTGATGCGATGATCAATGCAGCCGTCGCAAATGCGGAGCGCTATTACCCGGCGATCCAGCTGGCGGTCTGGGGCCAGCGCAGCCCGGAAGATGCGATGCAGGTCGCCATTGCAGAGGCCTACGGGCGGGCGTAAGACTTTGCCCTGAACCTAAGATTTGGGGAGGGGCGAAAGATGGATATGCAGGAAATTGCCGCGCGCGGCCTGGTACTGCTGGGCTGCGGCAAGATGGGATCGGCGATGCTGGCCGGATGGCTGGAGGGCGGGTTGCCCGCCTCTTCGGTCTGGGTGATCGACCCGCGCCCTTCGGAGTGGCTGCAGGGCACCGGCGTCCATATCAATGCAGAGCCGCCGGCGGCGCCGGGCATCGTGCTGATTGCGGTGAAGCCGCAGATGATGGGCGAAGCGCTGCCCACGCTGCAAAGCTATGGCAACGGCTCCACCCTGTTCATTTCCGTGGCCGCCGGCACTTCGATTGCAACCTTTGAGGATGTTTTGGGGGCGCAATCGCCAATCGTGCGGGCGATGCCGAACACGCCGGCTGCGGTGGGGCGCGGCATCACCGCGATTATCGGCAATGAGCATACCGGCGCCGCCGATCTGGACCGCGCCGAAGGGCTGCTGCAGGCGGTGGGGCAGGTTGTGCGGCTGGATAATGAGGGTCAGATGGATGCCGTTACCGGCGTCAGCGGCTCAGGCCCCGCTTATGTGTTCCACCTGATCGAGACCCTGGCTATTGCGGGCGAGGCGCAAGGGCTGCCTGCGGAGCTGGCGATGCAGCTGGCCAAGGCCACCGTGGCAGGCGCCGGCGCGCTGGCAGAGGCGGCGGACGAGAGCCCCAGCCAGTTGCGCATCAATGTGACCAGCCCCAATGGCACTACCCAGGCCGCTTTGGAAGTGCTGATGGATGATGACGACGGCTTCCCTGCACTGCTGAACCGGGCAGTGGCGGCGGCAACAAGCCGCTCCAAGGAGCTGTCGCGTGGCTGAGATTTCCTTTGACGACTTCCTGAAGGTCGATGTCCGGGTGGGCGAAGTGGTCCGCGCGGAGCCGTTTCCCGAGGCGCGCAAGCCGGCAATCAAGCTCTGGGTCGATTTTGGGCCGGATATTGGCGTAAAAAAGAGCTCAGCGCAGATTACGGCGCATTACATGCCGGAAACGCTGGTGGGCAAGCAGGTTCTGGCCGTCGTAAACTTCCCGCCGCGGCAGATCGGCACGTTCATGTCAGAAGTCCTGGTATTGGGCCTGCCGGATGAGGATGGAGAAATATTCCTGGCGGGTCCCGATGGACAGGTCCCGCTGGGCGGGAGGATGCACTGAAATGAAAATCTGGATTGCGCGGCCGATGACGGCCGCGGTGGAGGCCCGGGCGCGGGAGGCGTTCGGCGACCTGGAGATCCGTGAGACCAATGCGGTGATGAGCGAGGCGGAGATGCTGCGGGCATTGTCCGAGTTCGACATTGTGGTGCCGACGCTGGGCGACAAGTTCTCAGCCGAGATCTTCGCCAAGGCGGGAAGCCCGCGCTGCAAGCTCTTGGCCAACTTCGGGGTTGGCTACAACCATATCGACGTGGAGGCCGCGCGCGCGGCGGGCGTCGAGGTGACCAACACGCCCGGTGCTGTGACCGATGCCACCGCCGATATCGCGATGACGCTGATCCTGATGTCGGCGCGGCGTGCCTCCGAGGGTGAGCGGATGCTGCGCCAGGGCGCGTGGCAGGGCTGGCACCCGACCCAGATGCTGGGGCTGCACGCCACCGGCAAACGCGTCGGCATTGCCGGCATGGGCCGCATCGGCCAGGCAATCGCGCGCCGCTGCCATTTCGGCTTTGGCATGGATGTGTCTTATGTGGCCCGTTCTGAAAAGCAGCTCGACTTTCCGGCGGACCGCGCCGAAAGTCTGATTGCGATGGCTGGCGAAGTGGATTTCCTGGTGGTGGCGGTGCCGGGCGGGGCGGAGACCTATCACCTGATCAACGCCGGGGTGCTGAACGCGATGCAGGCCCATGCGCATCTGATCAACATCGCCCGCGGTGAAGTGGTGGAGGAGGCGGCGCTGATCGAGGCGCTTCAGAACAACCGCATCGGCGGCGCGGGCCTGGATGTCTACGAGTTCGAGCCCAAGGTGCCGCAGGCGCTGATTGATCTGGATAACGCCACCCTGCTGCCGCATCTGGGCACCGCCACCGAGGAGGTGCGCAGCAACATGGGCCATATGGCGCTGGACAATGTCGCCGCCTATCTGGCCGGAACAGAGCTGCCGAACCGGGTCTGAGGCCGGCCTTCGGAACCGGGGCGCTGCCCCGGGCCCCAGGAGTATTTTCAACCAGAAAGAAGCGGCAGCGGATTATTCCGCTGCTGTTTTGCTTTTGGGCAGGTCTCCCACGGCCTCGCGCCAATGGCGGCGGCAGAGCGAGACATAGGTCTCATTGCCGCCGATCTGCACCTGATCGCCCTTGGTCATGACCCGGCCCTGATCGTCCTGGCGCACCACCATGGTGGCCTTTTTGCCGCAATGGCAGATGGTGCGCACCTCGCGCATCTCATCGGCCAGCGCCAAAAGTGTGGCGGAGCCGGGAAAGAGGTTGCCCTGGAAATCCACCCGCAAGCCGTAGGCCAGCACCGGCACCCGCAGGTCGTCCACCGCCCGGGCCAGCTGCCAGACCTGATCCGGCTCCAGAAACTGCGCCTCATCCACGAAAACCGCGGCCACCGGCCCGCGGGAGAGGCGCGTCTTGATGCGGGCAAAGAGATCGTCGCCCGCGGCAAATATATCCGCCTCTTCGCCGATGCCGATGCGCGAAGCGATTCTGCCCTTGCCGGCGCGGTCATCGAGCCGGGCGGTCAGCAGATAAGTGTCCATGCGGTTTTCGCGGTAGTTGTGCGACGCCTGCAACAGCACCGTCGACTTGCCCGCGTTCATGGTGGAATAGTTGAAATAGAGCTTGGCCATGGCGCCGGGTTTTATCCGGGCAGGGCCGCGGGTGGAACCGGATTCGCGCGGAATTTGCCGGTTTGCGGCAGGTTTGCAGGGGAAAAGGAAGGCTCACCGGGGCCAGCGCGGCAAGGGTGGAACAAACCCCGTTTAAAAACCGCGCCAAACGCCCCGGAGAGCACAAGTTCCGGGCAGACCAATTACCCAAAACGCGGAACGTCACTCACCCATCCCGCTTTGCACTGGACAACAGATGCCAATTGCACCATGCCACTCGCTAAGTCCCAGAAAACCAAAGGGATGGATAAGGTATCGCAATTCCTCTACAACTCGGACATGGGAAATTAACCAGTTCGTTCCCCGGCAGGGGGCGGCGGTCAAGCCAGGTAGGACGTATATGGCTGAAATCGGCACGTATCTGAAGAAACACACCGAGGCGCTGGTGAAGGATGTCGGCATCGAGGCCGCCTGCCAGATCACCGGTAAATCCAAGGCGACGCTGGGGCGCTATTACTCGGACAATGCCGAGCACGCGGACCGGTTCATGCCGGTGGATGCGGTGGCCAAGCTGGAGGGCGCGGCGTCTTACCCGCATGTCACCTCCGCGCTGGCGGATCTGAAAAACATCACCTTGTCCTATAATGGCAACGGCAGCGCCGAGGAGACCGGGCGCAGCGGCGGGGTGAATGCGGATGTGATCGCGCTGAGCCAGCGCTTTGCGCAGCTGATGAGCGAATACCAGGAAGCGATCGAGGACGGCATCATCACTGTCAATGAGGCCAAGCGGCTGCTGCGCGAAACCGTGCTGCTGCAGCAGGTGCTGCTGGACATGAAACTGCACCTGGAAGAAGAAAGTGCCTGAGACAGTTGATCTGGGCGATCTGCCCGGAATTGCCGAGGGGCAGCTGCACCCGGCCGACGTGGATTTGCTGGCCGCGCCCGGCGACCCGCGCCACCCGCCGCGGATCCTGCTGCTGTACGGGTCCCTGCGCGAGGTGAGCTATTCCCGCAAGGCGGCGGAGGAAGCGGCGCGGGTGCTGCGCGCCTTGGGCTGCGAGACGCGGATTTTCGACCCATCCGGCCTGCCGCTGCCCGATGATGCGGGTGCGGCGGAGCATCCCAAGGTGGCAGAGCTGCGCGAGCTGGCAGTCTGGTCAGAGGGCATGGTCTGGTCCAGCCCGGAGCGCCACGGCGCAATGACCGGTATCATGAAGCTGCAGATCGACTGGCTGCCGTTGTCGCTGCAGGGCGGCATCCGCACCACCCAGGGAAAGACCCTGGCGGTGATGCAGGTCTCGGGCGGCTCGCAAAGCTTTAACGCGGTCAACCAGATGCGCATCCTGGGCCGCTGGATGCGGATGGTGACGATCCCCAACCAAAGCTCAATCCCCAAAGCCTGGCTGGAGTTCGAAGAGGGCGCCCGCCTGCCGGACGGCCCGTTCTACCGCCGTCTGGTGGATGTGATGGAGGAACTGGTGAAATTCACCTGGCTGGTGCGGGGCCGCAAGGAGTATCTGGTGGACCGCTACTCGGAACGGGTGGAAAGCGCGGAAGAGGTCCACAAGCGGGTGTCGCAGAAATAGGCGGGGCGGGCGCCTCAGCTTTATCAGAAAAAGCCCCGGCAGCGCTGCCGGGGCTTTGTTGTTTCAGATCAGCGGGATCAGCGGCACGTCGCAGGCCGCCAGGGTCAGCAGGGCGGTCAGAAACAGGGGCAGGCGCATTATTGGCTCCGGGTTGATTGCTCGATGGCCTGATCTTGCCCGGCCCGCAGCGCTGCCGCAAGATAACACGCGGTGCGGGAGCGGCTTTTTGCCCTTTGCCGCAAAAGGGGAGGGGGCGGTTAAGCAATTGGGCGGCCGGATTCCGGCTGTTTAGGCATTTGTTAAGGCTCATTTCCGCCTCATTTGCACCGTGACGTTACCACCGGGGGCTGTTTTTGCCGGGAAACCGGGGAAAAACCGGACCGGGTTCCTAACGAAGAACGGAGGATTTTTCCGTGTTTTTAGCGGGTTTTTCCGAAACCTGTTTGCGCCTGTTAAGGAAATAAGGGGTTTGCGCAGTCTGGCCCTGACCCGGAAAGGCTGCGTTAACCCTTTGTTAATCCTGTCTCATTCTGCCCATCTTTCTGCCAGCGCGGCACCGCAGCAGGCCCCATTCCAGCCGCAGCCGTCACCCAGTTTGGCGGAGTGGGAACATGGAGTGGGTTATGAGACGATTGCTAGGAATTGCTGCCGCCCTTTTGATCAGCGCAAGCGCCGGGCCGGTCAGCGCCGGGCAGCCCGCACCGGTGCAATCGGTGCCGGGATGGGAGGCGGTGGGCCGTCTGAACATCGGCGGCAAGGCCATGTGCACGGCCACCCTGATCGGGCCGGATATTGTGCTGACGGCGGCGCATTGTATGTATGGGATCCGCGACGGCCGGGCGGTGAACCCGCGAAGCATCAAGTTTGAGGCCGGGCTGGACGGCCGCCGGGCCAAGGCGTCGCGCCGGGTGGCCAAGGCGGTGATCCACCCGGGCTACCGGCATGGGCAGACCGGCCAGTTCCAGGCCGGGACCGATATTGCCGTGCTGCGGCTGGAGCGGCCGATCAGCCGCGATGTGATCCGCCCGCTGGCTCTGGCCGGCGCGCCGGAGCGCGGTGCGCGGGTTGACGTGATGTCCTATTCCCACCGGCATGTGCGCTCTCCGCGGCTGCAAACGGCCTGCCAGGTGCTGGTGTCGCGGCAAAGCGCGCTGATCACCTCCTGCCGGGTGGATCTGGGGGCTTCGGGCTCGCCGGTGCTGCAGACCCGGCCGGGCCGGGCGCCGCGGCTGGTTTCGGTGATCTCCTCCAAGGCGGAGATGGGCGGCAGAGGCGTATCGCTGGCAGCGCCGCTGGGTCATGCGCTGCAGACGCTGATCCGCGAGGCGGGGTAGGGAGCCGCTGGGCGCAGGGTCCCGGCAGGCCGGCGGCATGAAAAAAGCCCCGGGAATTCCCGGGGCTTCTGCTGTTCTGTGCTTCGGGCGAAGGGATCAGCCCTGCAGCGATTTCACCTCAACATCCCCTTCAGCCTGGGCCTTGATCGCGCGCGCGGCGGCGTTGGCGCCGGCGGCGGTGGTGAAGTAGGGGATCTTGTCATAAAGCGCGACGGAGCGCATTTCCTTGCTGTCCTCGACCGCCTGGGCGCCTTCAGTGGTGTTCATCAGCAGCTGGACGTCGCCGTCCTTCAGCATGTCCACAACGTGCGGGCGGCCCTCATAGACCTTGTTCACCAGCTCGCAGGCCACGCCCTGGCCGTCCAGCCAGGTCTGGGTGCCGCGGGTGGCGACCAGGGTAAAGCCCTGCTCCACCAGGATCTTTGCCGCATCCAGCATCAGCTGGCCCTTGTCGGCGTCCTTGATCGAGATGAAGGCGCGGCCGGAGGAGGGCAGCACCATGCCGGCCCCCATCTGCGCCTTCAGGAAGGCGCGGGCAAAGGACCGGTCCCAGCCCATGACTTCGCCGGTGGAGCGCATTTCCGGGCCGAGGATGGTGTCGACACCCGGGAAACGGGCAAAGGGCAGCACCGCTTCTTTGACCGAGAACCAGGGCATGTCCGGGTCCGCCAGGGTCATCGGGTCGGCCATCGGGGTGTTCACGTCATAGCCTGCGTCCGGCTGGTAGGGCGCGCGCATCGGGAAGGTCGACAGCGGCTCGCCGGCCATCACCCGGGCGGCGATGGAGGCGATGGCGCTGTCGGTGGCCTTGGCGACAAACGGCACGGTGCGCGAGGCGCGCGGGTTCACCTCGATCAGGAAGATCTCGCCGTCCTTGATCGCGAACTGCACGTTCATCAGGCCAACCACGTTCAGCGCCAGCGCCAGGGCGTTGGTCTGCGCCTTGATCTGCTCGATCATGTCTTTTTCGAGCGAGTAGGGCGGCAGCGAGCAGGCAGAGTCGCCCGAGTGCACGCCGGCCTCTTCGATGTGCTGCATGATGCCGGTCACATGCACGTCTTTGCCGTCGCAGAGCGCGTCCACGTCCAGTTCGACCGCGCCGGCCAGGTAGCTGTCGAGCAGTACCGGGCTGTCGCCGGAGACAACGACGGCCTCGGCGATGTAGCGTTTCAGCTGGTCCATGTCGCGGACGATTTCCATCGCCCGGCCGCCCAGCACGTAGGAGGGGCGGATCACCAGCGGGAAGCCGATGTCTTCGGCAATTGCCAGCGCCTGTTCATCGGTGGAGGCGATGCCGTTTTTCGGCTGCTTCAGGCCCAGCTGGTTGACCAGCGCCTGGAAGCGCTCGCGGTCTTCGGCCAGGTCGATGGCGTCGGGGGAGGTGCCCAGGATCGGGATGCCCTCGGCCTCCAGCGCGTTCGCGAGTTTCAGCGGGGTCTGGCCGCCGAACTGCACGATGACGCCGTGCAGGGTGCCGTTCTCCTGCTCGGTACGCAGGATTTCCATCACATGTTCGAACGTTAGCGGTTCGAAATACAGCCGGTCCGAAGTGTCATAGTCGGTCGACACCGTTTCCGGGTTGCAGTTGATCATGATGGTCTCATAACCCGCGTCGGTCAGCGCAAAGCAGGCGTGGCAGCAGCAGTAGTCGAACTCGATCCCCTGGCCGATCCGGTTGGGGCCGCCGCCGAGGATGACGACTTTCTTCTTGTCCGAGGGGCGTGCCTCGCATTCGACGTCGCCAAAGGCCGGGGTTTCGTAGGTGGAGTACATATAAGGCGTTTGCGCCTCAAACTCGGCGGCGCAGGTGTCGATCCGCTTGAACACGGCATTGACGCCTGCGGCGCGGCGGGCCTTGCGGACCGCGGCCTCGGACTGGCCGGTCAGCTTGGCCAGGCGGGCGTCGGTGAAGCCCAGCATTTTCAGGGCGCGCAGGCCGGCTTCATCCGCGGGCAGGCCGTTTTCACGCACGCCTGCCTCGGCTTCGACGATCTCGCGGATGCGGGACAGGAACCAGGGGTCGAATTTGGTGACGGCCTGGATTTCATCATCCGACAATCCGTGGCGCATCGCCTGGGCGATGGTGCGCATCCGGTCGGGGGTCTGCTGGCCGATTGCCTTGATCACCGCGGCCTTGTCGCCTGCGGGTTCCCAGGTGCCTGCGTTCACGCCGTCGATGTCGATCTCGTCAAAGCCGGTGAGGCCCGATTCCATGGAGGCCAGCGCCTTTTGCAAGCTCTCGTGGATGGTGCGGCCTATTGCCATGGCTTCGCCCACAGACTTCATCGCGGTGGTGAGGTAGGGTTCGGAGCCGGGGAATTTCTCAAAGGCGAATTTCGGGATCTTGGTGACGACATAGTCGATGGTCGGCTCAAACGACGCGGGCGTCACCTTGGTGATGTCATTGTCCAGCTCGTCCAGGGTGTAGCCCACCGCCAGCTTGGCCGCGATCTTGGCAATCGGGAAGCCGGTCGCCTTGGAGGCCAGCGCCGAGGACCGCGACACCCGCGGGTTCATCTCGATCACTACCATGCGGCCGTCGGCGGGGTTCACCGCCCATTGCACGTTGGAGCCGCCGGTTTCCACGCCGATCTCGCGCAGCACGTTGATCGAGTGGGTGCGCATGATCTGGTATTCTTTGTCTGTCAGCGTCAGCGCCGGGGCCACGGTGATCGAGTCGCCGGTGTGCACGCCCATCGGGTCGACGTTTTCGATGGAGCAGACGATGATGGCGTTGTCGGCGGTGTCGCGCACCACTTCCATCTCGTATTCTTTCCAGCCCAGCAGGCTTTCATCGACCAGGATCTGGTTCACCGGCGAGGCATCCATGCCGGAGCGGCAGAAGTGGATGTAGTCGTCGCGGTTATAAGCGACGCCGCCGCCGGTGCCGCCCAGGGTAAAGGCGGGGCGGATGATCGCAGGCAGGCCGATCTCATCCAGGGCTTCCAGTGCGATGCGCACACCTTCGTCCAGGTCGGCGGTGCCGTTGTCGCGCTTGGGCGCGGTGACGATGGTGGCCTTGGGGTTTTCGATGCCCAGACGGTCCATCGCTTCGCGGAACAGCTTGCGGTCTTCGGCCATCTCAATGGCGTCACGCTTGGCGCCGATCATCTCAACGCCGAATTTGTCCAGCACGCCCATCTCTTCCAGCGCCAGCGAGGTGTTGAGGCCGGTCTGCCCGCCCATAGTGGGCAGCAGCGCGTCGGGGCGCTCTTTCTCGATGATCTTGGCGACCACTTCCGGGGTGATCGGCTCGATATAGGTCGCGTCCGCCAGGCCCGGGTCGGTCATGATGGTGGCCGGGTTGGAGTTCACCAGGATGACCCGGTAGCCCTCTTCGCGCAGGGCTTTGCAGGCCTGGGCGCCGGAGTAGTCGAATTCGCAGGCCTGCCCGATGACGATGGGCCCCGCTCCGATGATCATGATCGACTGGATGTCGGTTCTTTTGGGCATGGCAGGCTTCCTTCGGTTTTCGCGCGGGCAGGCTTTGAATCACGGGCGCTGGCGTGCGCCCAAATTGTCCTGCGTTATAGGGACCGCGCAGAAAGGTTCAAGGGGGATCGGAAACGGAAATGAAAATGCCGCATCCACCCCTTTTTGTTCGCATAGCGAACAGATATATGTGGGGTCCAAGACCTTATGGAGTCAATTCCAGTGCGGATTCGCTTTGACCGGGGGCCCAAGGGGGCCGGCACATGTTTCGACCAGCCGCTGCGTGTGATCCGGGCGGACGGGGCCGAAGAGGTGCCCGCTGCGCTGGCCGCTTTGGATGCGGCGCGGGACGCGGGGCATTGGCTGGCAGGTTATGCGTCCTATGAACTGGGCTATGCGCTGGAGCCGAAACTGGCGGGGCGGATGCCGAAGGAGCGGCGGCTGCCGCTGATGTGTTTTGGCGTTTATGAGGAACCGCTACCGCAGAACGCTGAGGGCGGCGCCCGGCCGCGGGGGGGCGAGTATCGCCCGCCCGGGGGGGCGGACGGGCGAGGCCCGGCCTATCGGCCAGGCGAAGCGGGGCTTGAGGGCATTACCCCCCGCTGGACCTATGAGCGCTACTCCGAGGCCTTCGCTGAAGTGAAACGCAACATCGGCAAAGGCGACATCTATCAGGCCAACCTGACCTTCCCGATTGATGCTCAGGCCTATGGCACTGCCGAAGAACTCTATGCCGCGCTGCAAGCCAAACAGGTGGTGGGCCACGGGGTGCTGGTCGAACAGGACGGGCTGCCGGACCTGCTGTCGCGCTCGCCGGAGCTGTTCTTCCGCACCGATGCGTCAGGCATGATCGAAACCCGGCCGATGAAAGGCACCCAGCCGCGCAGCGACGATCCGGTGGAGGACGCGCGGCGCCGCGACTTCCTGCGCCAGGACGAGAAGAACCGCGCCGAGAACCTGATGATCGTGGACCTGTTGCGCAATGACATCAGCCGCGTGGCGCAGACAGGCTCGGTGCATGTGCCGGAACTGTTTGCGGTCGAGAGCTATGCCACGGTGCATCAGATGGTGTCGCTGGTGCGCGCGAAGCTGCGGCCCGATGCAGGGCTGGCAGAGATCTTTGCGGCACTGTTCCCCTGCGGCTCGATCACCGGGGCGCCCAAGATCCGCTCGATGGAGATCCTGGCGGAGCTGGAGCCCTGGGCGCGCGACATCTATTGCGGCTCCATCGGCTGGGCGGCGCCGGACGGCGCGTCGGAGTTCAATGTGGCAATCCGCACCTTGATGCTGGAAGACGGCCGCGCGACGCTCAATGTGGGCGGCGGCGTGGTCTGGGACAGCACCGCGGAATCGGAATATGAGGAAGCCCTATGGAAAGCCCGGTTCGCCCGCGTGACGCCATCCAGAACGATCCCGCTTTCCGCCTGATCGAGACGCTGGGCTGGCATCCGGGGGAGGGATTCCGGCATCTAGCGCTGCACTTGGCCCGGATGGGGCGCAGCGCGGCAGCGTTTGGCATTCCCTTTGATCCTGACGAGGCGCAGGCCGCGCTTGCAGCTGCTGAAGGCGATTGTGCTCTGCGCTGCCGCCTGACGCTGGACGCGGCCGGCCAATTGGAGCTGACCACGGCACCGCTGGGAAGCATGCCTGCTGAATGGCGGCTGGGCATCGCGGAGGCCCGGCTGGAGGCTGACGACCTCTGGCTGCAGCACAAGACCACCCGCCGGGCGCTCTACGACACTGCTCGGGCTGAGTTGCCGGAGGGCGTGGAGGAACTGCTGTTCCTCAACCCGCGCGGCGAGGTTTGCGAGGGCACGATCACCAATCTGTTCGTCACCCTTGGCGGCGGGCAGGTGGTGACGCCGCCGCTGTCCAGCGGCCTGCTGCCGGGCATCCTGCGTCAGGTGATGCTGGAGAGCGGTCAATGCGTGGAAGCGGTGCTGCGGCTTGAAGACCTGCACGGCGCGCAGGCCATCCATATGGGCAACTCCCTGCGCGGGCTGATCCCGGCGCGGCTGGTGTAGCGGAGGCAGACCCAGGCGGGGCGCTCCCGCGGACAACAGGCCCGCTGGCTGGCGCCAGCGGGTCGTTGCCCTTTGGGCCCGGCAGCGCACCCTAGGGTGCGCTGCGCGCCGCGCCGCAGGCGCGGCGTCCGGCCCAACGCTGGAGGCCCCAGCGCGCCAGCGATGGGGCGGGAAGGGGCGGGAGATCCCCGCTGGCACCGGGAACCGCCGATTTCAGACGTCAGACCGCGCGGAAATACCCCTGTTTGCTTGACAAGCGGGCTGCAACCTTGTGTACCACCCCGGACGAATTCCGCGCCCTTAGCGCATTTCCCGAATGACGGTCCCCAAGGACCCGCGACCCGCATAACGAAAGGCCGAGCCATGCACGCCTACCGCAGCCATACCTGCGCCGAACTGAACAAATCCAACGTCGGTGAAACCGTCCGCCTGTCGGGCTGGGTCCACCGCGTCCGTGACCACGGCGGCCTCTTGTTCATCGACCTGCGCGACCACTACGGCGTGACCCAGGTGATGGCCGACCCGGACAGCCCGGTATTTGCCGAGATCGAGAAGGTCCGCAGCGAATGGTGCATCCGCATCGACGGCAACGTCATGGCCCGCGACGAGAGCCTGGTGAACCCGAAAATCTCCACCGGCGAGATTGAGGTCTTCATCCGCGACATCGAGATCCTGGGCAAATCCGACGAGCTGCCGCTGATGGTCTTCGGCGAGCAAGAATACCCGGAGGAAACCCGCCTGCGCTACCGCTACCTGGACCTGCGCCGCGAGAAGATGCAGAAGAACATGGTGCTGCGGGCCAACATGATCCAGTCGATCCGCAAGCGCATGTGGGACATCGGCTTCAACGAATACCAGACGCCGATCATCACCGCGTCGTCTCCCGAGGGCGCGCGCGACTTCCTGGTGCCGTCGCGCCTGCACCCGGGCAAGTTCTACGCGCTGCCGCAGGCGCCGCAGCAGTTCAAGCAGCTGATGATGGTCTCGGGCTTTGACAAGTATTTCCAGATCGCACCCTGTTTCCGCGACGAGGACCCGCGCGCCGACCGCTCGCCCGCGGACTTCTACCAGCTTGACATGGAAATGTCGTTTGTGACCCAGCAGGACGTCTTTGACACCATCGCACCGGTGATGGCAGGCGTGTTCGAGGAATTCGGGCAGGGCCGCAAGGTGGACGCCGCAGCCGACTGGCCGCAGATCTCCTACAAGGACGCGGCCAAATGGTACGGCACCGACAAGCCGGACCTGCGCAACCCGATCAAGATGCAGGACTGTTCCGAGCATTTCCGCGGCTCGGGTTTTGCGATCTTTGCCAACCTCCTGGAAAACGAAGGCACCGAAATCCGCGCCATCCCGGCGCCTACCGGCGGCTCCCGCAAGTTCTGCGACCGGATGAACAAGTTTGCCCAGGGCGAAGGCCTGCCGGGCATGGGCTATATCTTCTGGCGCGACCAGGGCGAAGGCATCGAGGCCGCAGGCCCGCTAGCCAAGAACATCGGCCCCGAGCGCACGGAGGCGATCCGCCAGCAACTGGGCCTGGGTGTCGGCGATGGGGCCTTCTTCCTGGGCGGCAAGCCGAAAGCGTTTGAAGGCGTCGCAGGCAAGGCCCGCACTGTCATCGGCGAAGAGCTGGGCCTCATTGACAAGGACCGCTTTGCCTTTGCCTGGATCGTCGACTTCCCGATCTACGAGAAGGACGAGGAAACCGGCAAGATCGACTTCGAGCACAACCCGTTCTCGATGCCTCAGGGCGGCATGGACGCGCTGCTGTCCGATCCGCTGGCGGTCAAGGGCTACCAGTACGATCTGGCGTGCAACGGCTATGAGCTGGTCTCTGGCGCGATCCGGAACCACAAGCCGGAAATCATGTTCAAGGCCTTTGAAATTGCGGGCTATGGCAAGGAAGAGGTCGAAAAGCGGTTCGGCGGCATGGTCAACGCCTTCCAGTATGGCGCCCCGCCGCACGGCGGCTGCGCGGCCGGCATCGACCGCATGGTGATGCTGCTGGCTGATGAGGCGAACATCCGCGAGGTCATCATGTTCCCGATGAACCAGCGCGCCGAAGACCTGATGATGTCGGCCCCCTCCGAGCCGCTCAGCGAGCAGTTGATGGAGCTTGGGCTGCGGGTGATCCCGCAGGATCAGTAACCGCTTCACGGATTTTTGCAAAAGGCCCGGGCTTGCCCCGGGCCTTTTTCGTTGCTGCGGGGGCGGAATTTTCCGAAAATTCCGGCCAGGAAAACATGTGGTTTCCTGGCCGCTTCCCGTGCCGGGAAACGGCTGCAAAAATCTGCCGGCCTGGCGCCGGAGACCGCCGGGACCTGCGTATCACCTTAAATTCAGCTGTGGACTTGTGCTGTGATGGGCTAGTTTGCAGGGGATGCGGCGCGTCCAAAGGGATCAAGACGATGCAATTCGACGGAGATTTGGCAGAGATACGTTTCGGTGCGGGCTTGTCACCGCAGCATCCGGCTCCGGCCTCTGCTGAGGACATGCTGGCCCGGCTCCGCGGCGCCGATGAGATGGCTTTGCGGTTCCCGGTCAGCAGCCTGGAGGAGGCTTATGGCCGCGCCCGGGAATTCCGCAGGCTGCGGCGAGCGCGCAAGAAGCTGGAGGGCAAATCCGGCTATGCGGATGCGGATCAGGCGTTCAAGGGCTACCGCCGGGACCACAACCGGACGCGCCTGCGGTGGAACGGCCAGCGGCTGCAGCGCCATATCCATACCCGTGACGGGTTCCGCGAGCGGCTGGTGCTGTTCTGGGCCGACCATTTCACCGCCCAGGGCAAGAACGGCGCGCTGCGCATCATGGCCGCGCCCTATGCCGAGAGCGTGATCCGGCCGCATGTGGCGGGCCGGTTTGAGGAATTGCTGATTGCCGCGGTGACCAGCCCGCTGATGCTGCACTACCTGGATCAGGCCCGCTCTGCCGGGCCAGGCAGCCGGGCCGCCAAGCGCCGCAAGCGGCTGGACGGGCTGAACGAGAACCTCGCCCGGGAGGTTCTGGAGCTGCATACCCTGGGGGTGGACGGGCCATACGGGCAGCAGGACGTGCGGCAGCTCGCAGAGCTGTTCACCGGCCTGTCGGTCTCGCGGGAGAAGGGGTTTGTATTCCGCCCCGGCATGGCAGAGCCCGGCGCCGAGACCGTGCTGGGCAAGACCTATGGCGGCGGCAAGCCGGAGCTGGAGCAGGTGCTGGCGGCGCTGCGGGATCTTGCCCGCCACCCGGCAACGGCGCGGCATCTGGCCTGGAAACTGGCGGTGCATTTTACCGCAGACACACCCGATCCCGGCCTGGTGGCCCATCTGGCGCAGCGCTGGCAGCAGAGCGGCGGTGATCTGATGGCGGTTTATGGGGCGCTCTTGGAACACCCTGCGGCCTGGCAGCCGGAGCTGCGCAACGTCAAGCCGCCGTTTGATTATGTCGCCTCGGCCTGCCGGGCGCTGGCAGTGCCGCAGGACAGGCTGTCGGGCTTCAAACCCGGAAAGCTGAACTGGCTGCTGCTGGCGCCGCTGGCGCCGATGGGGCAGCGATGGGAGTTTGCCGGCGGCCCGGACGGCTGGCCGGAGGAAGATACAACCTGGGTCACGCCGCAGGCGCTGGCGGCGCGGCTGCGCTGGGCAATGGCGGCGCCGCGGCAGCTGGCGCAGCCGCTGCCGGACCCGCGCAGCTTTGCCGGTTCGGCGCTGGGCCGGTTTGCCAATGAACGCGTAAGATTTGCAGCCAGCGCGGCCGAAACCGGAGCCGAGGCGGTTGGGCTGGTGCTTGCCGCGCCCGCGTTTCAGCGCCGCTGAAGGGAGGATAGGAAGATGCCGTTAACCCGCCGCTCTCTGCTGGCCCGTTCTGCTGTGCTGGGCTGTTCCCTGGCGGCCAGCCCGCTGGTCACGCCGGTCAGCCTGGCCGCTGCCCCCTGGGACACCCGCCTGGTGGTGATCCTGTTGCGCGGCGGCATGGATGCGCTGGATGCAGTGCAGCCCTATGGCGATCCCGCTTATACGGGTCTGCGCCGGAAGCTGGCGGGCGGGCCTGGCACCGGGGCGGAGGATTTGGACGGCTTCTATGCGCTGCATCCGGGCCTGGCGCCGCTGATGACCCTGTGGCGCAAGGGGGAGCTGGGCTTTGTCCAGGCGGTGTCCACCCCGTACCGGGACCGGCGCAGCCATTTCGATGGCCAGGACCTGCTGGAGGCGGGCACCGCGGCGCTGGGCGAGGCGCGGGACGGCTGGCTGAACCGCTTGCTGCAGCAGATGCCGGAGGCAGAGGCGCGCACCGCCTTTGCCATCGGCCAGGAGCGGATGCTGCTCTTGGAAGGCGCGGCGCCGGTGTCGCAATGGGCGCCGGGGGCGGGGCTGGCGATGAGCCCGCAGGCAGAGCGGCTGGCGGGCCTGCTGATGGAGGAAGACCCGCTGTTCCATGTCGCCCTCAACGATGCCCTGGAACTGACCCGGCAGGACAGCGCGCTGGCGGGCGGCGGGAATGCGGACCCGGCTGAAGGCAGCGGCGGGGACGGCGGCGGCATGATGGCCACGATGATGGCGGAGCCGAAGGGAAAAGCGCATAGGGAAGTAGCGGCCTATGCGGCAGAACAGCTGCGCGGCAGCACCAGGATTGCGGCATTTTCGATCAACGGCTGGGACACCCATGCTGGACAGGCCAGAAGCCTGAACGCGGCCCTGGGGCGGCTCTCGGACACGGTGCTGACGCTGAAGAAAGGGCTGGGAGAGGCGGCCTGGAGCAAGACCGCAATTGCCGCGGTCACGGAATTCGGCCGCACGGTGCGGGAGAATGGCACCGGCGGCACCGACCATGGCACCGGCGGCGCCATGCTGCTGGCAGGCGGTGCGATCCGCGGCGGCAGGGTCCTGGGGCAATGGCCGGGTCTGGCTGAGGCGGATCTCTATGACCGGCGCGACCTGATGCCGACCGGCGACGTCCGCAGCCATCTGGCCTGGCTGCTGCACGGTTTGACCGGCGCCAGCAAAAGCAGCCTGGAAACCGCTGTGTTCCCCGGGCTGTCCATGGGCGGCGACCCCGGGCTGCTGCTTTAGGCGCCGGACCCATTCATCCTGAACTGCGGACGCGAACACCGCTGCAAAGCAGCGGTTTTGACCGTTTGGAAATGACACCGCCAGTCCCGGTGCGCTCAAAACCCCTGTTTCCTTGCTATTTGTGTGCCAGCCTTGCAGGATGAATGGGTCCTGACCCCAAGGCGGGGCGGTTCTCTTGTGCCGCTGCCCAGGCGCGCACCGGATCTGTGAAAGGGTAGGCGCCGGGACTAGAGTCGCCGGTTCCGTTTTCTCAAAACTGCCGGTTTGCTGCGGCTTGCGCGTCTGCAGGCTGCGGCGGGCTTTGCGCTAGAGCAGTGCTGCCGTTCGTTTGAGCCAGCACTGCTGGCCCTGCGGAGCTGAGCAGCGTCATGGGCAAGCCAGTTCCGTCGGCAGTGCCGGGGAATGGGCTTTGCCCCTAGCGGCAGTGTTTCCCATGCTGATGTCCGCAGGCCCCCTCCCGCCCGGGCTGAGATTTTCGCAAAGGAGCGAGGGAGCTCCCGCCAGCCCGGCCCGTTCAGTGAACGGTCCGTTCTGTTGGGCCCGGGGACACACCTCCCGAAGGGGACGGGACCAAAACCCACAGAAGGGGGGGGGAAAAAAGCACCCCTCTCCTCTCCCCCCCCCCACCCCCCCCCCCCCCCCCCCCCTTCTC